>NZ_BAAHAR010000146.1:0-503 GCF_054777395.1 Nocardiopsis oceani | reverse complement strand
AGGGCCGCCCCTCCCACCGCAACCGGGGAAGTACCAACAAGGGAAAGGGTAAGGACCCGGACGGGGACCCCGACCCAGCCTCCGCACCCACCCCCACACCTGAGGAGCGCTAACCCCGCCCGCCAAGCCCCTATCGCCCCACGCCCCCACGCCTCCACGCCCTGATGACCTGGGGCCCACCCCGGGGGGTTCGCCGCACACCTTGACCGGCCGCGACACCCTCAACCGGTGTGCTCCGGCGCAGGGGCCCACCCGGCCGCAGGCCGCGCTGTTCGGGGTCCGCCGCACACCTTGACCGGCCGTGACACCCGGCCCGTCAACGCTCCGGTGGAGTGGCAGGTATCGGCCGTCAGGCCGACTGGGGTTGCCCGGCCGGAGGCCGGGGCCGCTCGGACCTCAACCACCCGTCCCCCTTTCCCGATAGCCGCCAACCTGCCGTCGTAGCGGAGCGGGTCAAGGTGGAGCGCCAATGACGCGCGAAGCGCTCGATGGCGACGACCTTG
>NZ_BAAHAR010000145.1:0-506 GCF_054777395.1 Nocardiopsis oceani | reverse complement strand
GTCGTAGCGAAGCGGGTCAAGGTGGAGCGCCTGCGATAGCGCGCCAGCGCTTCGACGGCGACGACCTTGACGCGCGCAGCGGAGACGGCCACCATCGGGCGGCAGGAAACGGGGAAACCACCCGCACAAGACCAACACCCCCACGGGCAAACCCCACCCAACAGCCCCCACCCAACAGACCCCGGACCCCAGCTACTTCACCATCACGTGCGCTGCGATCACGTGCGCAACAACCACCTGCGCAGCAATCACCTGCGCTGCGAACACGTGCTTGCCGAGTCGCTGCACACAACCACGCCATCGCCGTCTCGCTGGCCGGGAAACAGTCGGGCCCGTAGGCAGGGCGTTGCCTGGCCACGGGCCCGAGGTGGCACGCCAAGCTAGATGAGTGAGTCCGATGTGTAAGCAGGTAGCGGACACAGCGAAGGGTGCCGCAGAGTCTTGGTGTGAAACGAGACCTGGACACCCTTCTGACCGCACTCTACGTCTTCTGCGACGACCACGTC
>NZ_BAAHAR010000144.1:0-509 GCF_054777395.1 Nocardiopsis oceani | reverse complement strand
TCACCAAGCGTACCGCTTCCTCGCGGAACTCCGGTGAGTACTTGCTTGTCCTGCCCACGTTTCCCCTCGTTTCCTTACGAGACCATTGTATTGGGTCCCTGTCCGGAAACCTCGGGGCACCTCAAGGATGGTCCTGAGCCAGATGAAGCTCCCGCATGGCTGAACCGGTTCTTGCGCGCCCTGCCCCTGGTCGTCGTCTTTGCGGATCCAGTTGCTCAGGGTCTCGCGGTTGTTGCCGTGTTGATCGGCGATGTGCGCGATGGTCACACCGGCACGGGGCAGGTACAGGGCGACGGCTTCGGCTATGAACTCGCGTGGGTAGTGCTTCATGACCATGGTGTGGACTCCTCCCTGCGTTTCCAGTGCCGGAGATGACCACTACTGAGGTTTTCTCAGCGAAAAAGCGGGGGCTATGAGCGAGCGCGAGATCGTACGGGCCGACCCTGACCCCAGACAGACGTGAAGCCCCTGGTAGGACAGGTCTCACCACAAGATCGTCCACAGCACCA
>NZ_BAAHAR010000143.1:0-543 GCF_054777395.1 Nocardiopsis oceani | reverse complement strand
GTTCAGGTAGAGGTCGACCGCTTGTCGGCGGAAGTCCTCGGAGTAGTTCATACGGGCCATACCTAGATTCTCGCTTCCTCCCGACTCGTGTCAGGTTCAGCGTGTCCAGAATCCGGGGTCAAGCCCCCTGCTCAGTCGCCCTGATTACCGCCGTGGTCCTGATCAAGCCCGCGCGATCCGCGACCGCGTGACCTGGGAAGAGCATGTCTGGGAGGAAGAAGGCGCCTTCGGGGCCCAAACGCCGCGGGGGATATCGGGGTCGCATGGAGGATGCGGCTCACACGCACCGCGGTGGTCAGCGGGAGGGCGAAGGGGCCGGACTGACACGGACGCGCGGTGTCCGAATCTGCTCCGGCCCCTGCCAGGGGGCGGCGGGTCAGGCGTAGGAGTGCAGACCGCTGAACATGTAGTTCACCGCGAAGAAGTTGAACATGACGGTGAGGAAGCCGATCACGTTGATCCAGGTCGCCTTCGGACCGCGCCAGCCCCCGGTGGCACGGGCATGGAGGTAGGCCGCGTAGATCACCCACGTGATGAAGGACC
>NZ_BAAHAR010000142.1:0-543 GCF_054777395.1 Nocardiopsis oceani | reverse complement strand
TGCTCACTGGCACAGTGCACCACCACATCATCCACATACCTCTCAAACGTGACCCCCGGAAAACTCCGAGCCATCCACGCATCAAAGGCATAATGCAAAAACAGATTCGCCAGAACCGGAGAGATCGCCGACCCCTGCGGGGTGCCGCGATCCCGCTCCTGAAGGGTCCCATCAGGCAGCACCAGCGGCGCTTGCAGCCACCGCTGCACATACAGCACCACCCACGCCTGGGACCGATCAGTGTGGGCCTGGACCGCTTTGATGATCAGATCCCACGGCACACTGTCGAAGAACGCGCGAATGTCCAGGTCGATGACCCAGTTCGCACGCCAACAGCGCCAACGGCAACTACCCACCGCATCGATCGCTGACCGCCCCGGCCGGTAGCCATAGGAATCGGGATGGAAGACAGGCTCAGCTGACTCCTCCAACACCCGTGCCGCTACCGTCTGAGCGATCCGATCCCCGACCGTGGGCACACCCAACAGGCGCACACCCCCACTGTCCTTGGGAATCTCGACCCCACGCACCGCAGGCGGAAAG
>NZ_BAAHAR010000141.1:0-555 GCF_054777395.1 Nocardiopsis oceani | reverse complement strand
CTCCTCCGACCAGACCGCGCCCTCCTACGAGGAGCTCGCCGCGCTGGTCGTGCAACTACGGTCCGAGCTAGAGAACGCGAACAAGCGCATCACCGAGCTTCAAGCCCAGCTCGGCCGGACCTCGCGTAACTCCTCCAAGCCCTCCTCCTCCGACGATTTCATCAAGCCCGCACCCAAGTCCCAGCGCCGTCGCACGGGCCGCAAACCCGGCGGGCAGCCGGGCCACGAGGGCCGTACCCGTACCCAGACCGACGACCCCGACCACGTGGTGCAACACCAACCGCCCGAGTGTCAGGGGTGTGGATCGGACCTGGCCGGAGCCGAGCGGACCGGCCTGGTGCGCCGCCAGGTCGTGGACCTGCCCCCGATCAAGCCCACGGTGACCGAACACCAGATGGTGGAGAAGGTCTGCCCCTGCGGGCAGCGCACCCGCGCCCGCTCACCCCGGGGTGTGAGAGCGCCCGTGCAGTTCGGGGCGAACGTGGGCGCCACCATCTGCTACCTGTACCTGGGCCAGTTCCTGTCCGCCCAGCGCACCGCCCAAGCCCTGTCGGA
>NZ_BAAHAR010000140.1:0-557 GCF_054777395.1 Nocardiopsis oceani | reverse complement strand
GCGCCCGTTGGCCTCACCCGGGGCCATCCCCACCGAGTGGATCAGCCAGTTCTGCACCGACCGCTGCCCGCCCGCCTCCAACAACGTCCCGGCCGCTTCCAGCTGGGCCAGGCGCAGCAGCATCGCAGCTGGGCCCGGTCGAAGTCCTCGAACACCTGGGAAATCACATCCAGGACCTCACCGGCCGCACCCGTCGGAGGCACCTCGGCCATTTCCGAAGCGATCTTTCCCCGGGCAGCACGCATGGCGTCCACGGCGGGCGTAGTGACCGCCGTGTTCCCGCACTGCCCGAAAGAAGAAGTCATGCCCTAAGGATATCAAGAAAGACCCAGAAAGGACCTATCTCGGCGGTGATAAAACACTTACCCGGGCACCCTAACCCGCCTTTCCTTCCCCCGGAAAGAAGCCATACAGGAAAGGGGCCCTACCTCCCCTGCCCGCATTCTTGGGCAAAGCGGACAAATGCGGGCCCGAATGGGAATGATCTTGCCCCTGTCTCCACTCTCGACGGCCGAGGGTGGAGACAGGGGCAAGATCATCGGGGTTTTCGCCGCGCG
>NZ_BAAHAR010000139.1:0-590 GCF_054777395.1 Nocardiopsis oceani | reverse complement strand
CTCATCGAAGTTGATCTTGCCCCCAGCTCCACCCTCGACGGCCGAGGGTTGAGACAGGGGCAAGATCATCGGGGATCAACCGGTTTCGGACGCAACGGACACCCCCACCAAGCCGGTTCCGGACACCAGGGCCACCCCGGGGCACCCTCACCACCCCCGGTGGGAGCCACCCGGGACACCGACCCCCGCCCAGAAGCACCCGGGGCCAGTGAACCCCCTCCCTGGAGGCAAACTCGGCGCCCACAATGACTCCAACAGGGGGGCTCACCACGCCCCACCCCACACCCGACCGCGCCACCGACCCCCAACTGACCAGGCCACCACCGAGCCGCCAGACCGGTGGGACGCGTCCGGCCACCCAAGCACCTGAACGGGCCCTTCGTCGCCCACTGGCCACTAGATTGCGACGCGCCTGCCGACACAACCAGACCCACGGGAAGGAACCCGGCCGGCCACGGCCGGGGCAGTTCCCGGCCGAAGGCCGGGGCATCCACAGCCCCGACCACACGCCCCCCGTTTCCTGACTGCCGCCGACCCGCCGTCGCAGCGAAGCGGGTCAAGGTGGAGCGCCTCCGATAGCGCGCCAGCGC
>NZ_BAAHAR010000138.1:0-591 GCF_054777395.1 Nocardiopsis oceani | reverse complement strand
CGCTCCTATGTAGCGACCGCGGCCAAGCACGGCATCGGTATGTTCGACGCCCTGGTCCACCTGGCCGAGGGCCGGTGCTGGATGCCCGAAACCGTCTGATCCTTCTCCGGGACACCTGAACAGTCACTTCTTCTTTTGGGCAGTGCGGGAACACGGCGGGCAATACACCCGCCGCGACCGCCATGAGTGCTGCCCGGAAGAACATCGCTTCGGAAATGGGCGAGGTGCCTCCGGCGGGTGCGGCTGGTGAGGTGCTGGATGTGATCTCGCAGGTGTGCGAGGACATGGAGCAGGCCCAGCTTGCGATGCTGCTGCGTCTGGCCCAGCTGGAAGCAGCCGGCACCCTGTTGGAGGCCGGTGGGCAAAGGTCGGTGCAGAACTGGCTGATCCACTCGGTGGGGATGGTCCCCGGTGAGGCCAACGGGCGCGCCGAGCTGGCCCGGCGCCTGTTCGCCCTGGAGCTTCCCGCCACCCGCCAGGGGTTGGACTCTGGGTTGTTGTCGATTGGGGAGGCGGTGGCGGTGTGCCGGGCCGCTGAGCGGGCGGTCAAGGCGCGCAACACCGGCCGCCACCCCGATGCCGGGGAGTTTC
>NZ_BAAHAR010000137.1:0-595 GCF_054777395.1 Nocardiopsis oceani | reverse complement strand
TCTTGGGCCAGCGGACCTTGGTGGCCCAGCCGAACTTCTCGAACATCCAGATGACCCGGGCGGAGATGTCGATCTGGCCCTTGAGCACACCGTGGCGGGCGCAGGTCGGGTCGGCGTGGTGCAGGTTGTGCCAGGACTCGCCGAAGGACGGGATGGCCAGCCACCACACGTTGCGGGAGCGGTCGCGGACCTCGAAGTTCTCCTCGCCGATGGTGTGGCAGATGGAGTTGATGGACCAGGTCACGTGGTGCAGCAGCGCGACGCGGACCAGGCTCGCCCAGAAGAACGCGGTGACCGCGCCCCACAGGGACATGGTGACCAGGCCGCCGATGGCGGCGGGGGCGAAAAGGGAGAAGAGCACGATCGGCAGGAAGAGCCGGTCGATGAGGACGACGTCCTTGTCCTTGAGCAGGTCCGGGGTGAACCGGCGGGGCGAGGTCTTCTTGTCGTCCAGGTACATCCACGCCATGTGCGCGTAGTACAGGCCCTTGGCCACGGACTTCCAGTCGTCGCCGAAGCGCCACGGGGAGTGGGGGTCGCCCTCGGCGTCGGCGTACTTGTGGTGGCGGCGGTGGTCGGCCACCCACTTGATGAC
>NZ_BAAHAR010000136.1:0-608 GCF_054777395.1 Nocardiopsis oceani | reverse complement strand
AAAGGGAAGCGACCCCCTGTGCGCATTCTTGGGCAAAGCGGGCATATGTACACCAGAATGGTGATGATCTTGCCCCTGTCTCCACTCTCGACGGCCGAGGGTGGAGACAGGGGCAAGATCATCGGGGTTTTCGCCTCCCGCATTGACCGGCCGCGACACCCGACCCGTCGACGCTCCGGCGGAGTGGCCCACCGGCCGCCAGGCCGTGCTGTTCGGCGTTCGCAGCAGAGCATGACCAGCCGCGACACCGCCAGGCGTCTACGCTCCGGCGGCGTGGCAGGCATCGGCCGCCAGGCCGACAGAATGAGTTTTTCGGGCGAAGCCCGAAATGGCTCGGACCTCAACCACGCACCCCCTCTTTCCCATAGACGCCAACCCGCCGTCGCAGCGAAGCGTGTCAAGGTGGAGCGCCTTTGATGCGCGAAGCGCTCGATGGCGACGACCTTGACGCGCGGTGACTGTTCAGGTGTCCCGGAGAAGAATCAGACGGTTTCGGGCATCCAGCACCGGCCCTCGGCCAGGTGGACCAGGGCGTCGAACATACCGATGCCGTGCTTGGCCGCGGTCGCTACATAGGAGCGCACCGCGCAGAACCACTCGGCTCCGGC
>NZ_BAAHAR010000135.1:0-684 GCF_054777395.1 Nocardiopsis oceani | reverse complement strand
CAGGCGTCTTCATTCCGCGTTGGGATACAACACGCCCGCGGAGATTTACGCGGCGCATCAGGAGATGCGACTGGCCGCGTGAGACAGGCGGTTCAAAGCCTGTCCGGAAACAGCAGGGCCCCTCACCTACCGGTTGCGGGTGTCGCGGCCGGTCAATGCGCCCAGCGAAAACCCCGATGATCTTGCCCCTGTCTCCACCCTCGGCCGCCGAGAGTGGAGACAGGGGCAAGATCATTCCCATTCGGGCACACATTTGTCCGCTTTGCCCAAGAATGCGGACAGGGGAGGTAGGGCCCCTTTCCTGGAAGGCTTCTTTCCGGGGGAAGAAAAGGCGGAGCAGGGTGCCCGGGTAAGTGTTTTATCACCCCCAGGTTAGGTCCTTTCTGGGTCTTTCTTGATATCCTTAGGGTATGACTTCTTCTTTCGGGCAGTGCGGGAACACGGCGGTCACTACTCCCGCCGTGGCCGCAATGCGCACTGCCCGGGAAAAGATCACCTCGGAAATGGCGGACGTGCCCCCGGCGGGTGCGGCCGGTGAGGTCCTGGACGTGATTTCCCAGGTGTTCGAGGACTTCGACCGGGCCCAGCTTGCGATGCTGCTGCGCCTGGCCCAGCTGGAAGCGGCCGGGACGTTGTTGGAGGCGGGCGGGCAGCGGTCGGTGCAGAACTGGCTGATCCACTCGG
>NZ_BAAHAR010000134.1:0-697 GCF_054777395.1 Nocardiopsis oceani | reverse complement strand
TTTTGTGTGTTTTGGCTGCTCACGGCGGTGCGATTAGAACTACCACCCCGGACCGGTAGCTTCGCTTATGTGCCGCACCACCACGAAACCGATACCACCCCGCAGGGGCTGCTGACCGACTACCTGGACCTGCAAGTGCTGGGAGCCCGCTACCCCCGCCACCTGATACAGCAGGCCCTAGCCGAGACCGGCAAGACCCAAAAACGCTCCCGAGCCCTGCCCGCGCACGTGATGATGCGCTTTTCCATCGCCCAGGGCCTACACCCCGCGAAGGGATCCGACGCCCTCATGCGCGAGTTGGCCGGAACCCTGCGCACCACCCGCTCATGGTCCAAGGACTGGAAGGTACCCACCACCTCCGCGATCGCCCAAGCCCGAGCACGACTGGGACCCGAACCCCTGGCCGAACTGTTCGAGCGGGCCTGCCTGCCCATGTCGGGCCTGGCCACCCCCGGCGGCTTCTGCGGCTCTTTGCGACTGGTCTCGATGGACGGCACCGCCCTGGACGTGGCCGACACAGGCGCCAACGCCGACCACTTCGGCTACGCCAGCAACGACGCCGACCGGTCGGCCTTTCCCAAAGCCCGCGTGCTCACCCTCAACGAGGTGGGCACCCACGCCGCGATCGGCGCGGCGATCGGCCCCTGGTCCGCCGGAGAGCGCACCCTGGCCGCTGACCTGGCCCGCCTGACCGACG
>NZ_BAAHAR010000133.1:0-720 GCF_054777395.1 Nocardiopsis oceani | reverse complement strand
GAACCTCGGCCATTTCCGAGGCGATCTTTCCCCGGGCAGCACGCATGGCGTCCACAGCGGGCGTATTGCCCGCCGTGTTCCCGCACTGCCCGAAAGAAGAAGTCATACCCTAAGGATATCAAGAAAGACCCAGAAAGGACTACCCTGAGGGTGATAAAACACTTACCCGGACACCCCGATCCGCCTTTCCATCCCCCCGGAAAGACCCTTCCAGGAAAAGGACTCCGACCTCCTGTTCGCATTCTTGGGCAAAGCGGACAAATGCGGGCCGGAATGGGAATGATCTTGCCCCTGTCTCCACTCTCGACGGCCGAGGGTGGAGACAGGGGCAAGATCATCGGGGTTTTCGCTGGGCGCATTGACCAGCCGCGACACCCGCAACCGGTAGGCTCCGGCGGAGTGGCCCACCCGGCCGAAGGCCGCGCTGTTCGGGGTTCGCAGGGGCGAATGACCAGCCGCGACACCGCCAGGCGTTACCGCTCCGGCGGCGTGGCAGGGATCGGCCGTCAGGCCGACGCAGTTGCCCGGCCGAAGGCCGGGACCGCTCGGACCTCAACCACCCGTCCCCGCCGAGTAGCCGGGGGGAATCTCCCCCCCCCGGCCCTCACAGATCCGTACGTGACAGTCTCCCGTCATACGGCTCTTATCACCCTGATCACCAGGAACGAGGAGCGTGCACCGTCCACTCCCACTGCGCGAAATAACGAGGCTGCCTTCTCA
>NZ_BAAHAR010000132.1:0-728 GCF_054777395.1 Nocardiopsis oceani | reverse complement strand
CAGTGGGAGTGGACGGTGCACGCTCCTCGTTCCTGGTGATCAGGGTGATAAGAGCCGTATGACGGGAGACTGTCACGTACGGATCTGTGAGGGCCGGGGGGTGAGATTCCCCCCGGCTACTCGGCGGACGGGTGGTTGAGGTCCGAGCGGTCCCGGCCTTCGGCCGGGCAACTGCGTCGGCCTGGCGGCCGATCCCTGCCACGCCGCCGGAGCGGTAACGCCTGAGGGTGTCGCGGCCGGTCATTCGCCCCTGCGAAAGCCGAACCCCTGTCGGCCTGGGGGCCGATTCCTGCCACGCCGCCGGAGCGTTGACGGGTCGGGTGTCGCGGCCGGTCATGGTGTGCAGCGACCCCTCGGGAGGGTGCCGGGCTACCAGGGCATGGGGGCGTGGGGTGGTAGGGCCTTGGCGGGCGGTTACCGCTTCTCGAGTGTGGGGGTAGGTGTGGGGGCTGGGTCGGGGTCCCCGTCCGGGTCCTTGCCCCCACCCTTGTCTTTGTTGTTGTTCCGGATGCGGTGGGAGGGGCGGCCCTGCCAGATGGAGGCCTCCGGGTTGGTCTCCCGGCGGTACTTGAGCCGGTTGTGGTCCGAGCACAACGGCTGAATGTTGTGTGTGCCACGCGCACAAAGAAAGGTTGAGAAGGAGGTAGGAAACCTTAATCGATGTGCTAACTGCGTGAAAGATGAAGGATATGGCCCTTCGGTGCCGCTCTTCGGGGAGGGGTACCAAA
>NZ_BAAHAR010000131.1:0-733 GCF_054777395.1 Nocardiopsis oceani | reverse complement strand
CGCTGGGTCCGTTCCGTCAAGCGGTACTTGTTCTGCGCTGGTTCCGTGAGCGCGGTTGCGTGCACTGCCTGGCCCGTGATGCCGG
The DNA here is from genome assembly GCF_054777395.1 of Nocardiopsis oceani. Lineage (NCBI taxonomy): Bacteria > Bacillati > Actinomycetota > Actinomycetes > Streptosporangiales > Nocardiopsidaceae > Nocardiopsis > Nocardiopsis oceani. Next base: position 648 of record NZ_BAAHAR010000131.1, on the reverse strand, counting down.
TATCTCCCAGGCCACTGGCTACCGTTACCTGCACGAGGGCATCGATGTCCTGGCCGATCAGGCCCCGGACCTCCACCGGGTTCTGGAGGAATGCCGTGCCAAGGGCCTTGGCCACGTGGTCTTGGACGGAATGCTGGTCGAGACGGACCGTGTCACCGGCACCCATGTGAACAGTCAGGGTAAGCAGGTCGACACGTGGTACTCCGGCAAACACCGTTCCTTCGGGGCGAACGTACAGTTCCTGTCCGCGCCGGACGGTACCCCGCTGTGGGTCAGCGACGCCGAGCCGGGGTCGACGATTGACATTACTGCCGCGCGCTTGCACTGCCTGCCTGCGCTCTACAAGGCCGCTGCTGATGGCCTTCCTACTCTGGCCGACTCCGGGTACCAGGGTGCGGGGATCGGTATCCATCACCCGCACAAGAAGCCGAAAGGCAGCTCCCACCTGCATTTTCATGCTGACACGCAGACCCACAACGCTCTGCTGCGAGGGGTGCGGGCTCTGGGGGAGCGTACTGCCGCCGAGCTCAAGGAGCGCTGGCGTGCGCTCAAGCGGGTCTCACTGAGTCCCTCCCGGTTCGGCGACATCACACGATCCGCGCTTGTCCTCAACGGGCAGTGGAAATGATCTTCGTTGAGAAAACCTCA
>NZ_BAAHAR010000130.1:0-744 GCF_054777395.1 Nocardiopsis oceani | reverse complement strand
CGGGCCTGCACCGAGCACGGCACCTTCAACGTCAACTTCCGGCCCAAACACCACTGGAAGCCCTCCTTCCGCTTCCCCAACGGGCCAAGCATCACCGTTGAGCGCCTGGGCCGCACATGGGGGCAGGCCAAGCTGCCCAAACTCGGATGGGTGCGCTTCCGCTGGTCGCGCCCGCCCAAGGGCACCATCCGCTCGGCCACCGTGCGCCGCGACGGCGCCCACTGGTACCTGTCCCTGCTCTGCGAAGACGGCGAGCACACCCCGGCCTCGCATGCGGTGCCCGATGCGGCGGTGGGGGTGGACCGGGGCGTGGCCGTGGCGGTGGCCACCTCCGAGGGCGACCTGTTCGACCGCGCCTTCCAAACCCCCAAGGAGGCCGAGCGCGAGCGGCGACTCCGACGCCAACTCTCCCGCCGCCGTAAGGGGTCCAACAATCGGGCCAGGACCAAGCGGGCTCTGTCGCGGGTGACCGGGCGGGTGCGGGCCCGGCGCGCCGACTTCAGCGCCCAGACCGCGCAGGTGTTGTGTGACAAGAACGCCGTCGTGGTGTTGGAGAAGCTCAACACGAAGGACATGACCCGCTCGGCCAAGGGCACCAGCGACGCCCCGGGGAAGAGGGTGCGGCAGAAGGCGGGGTTGAACCGGGCGATCCTGTCCAAGGGCTGGCACGGGTTCAAGACCGCCTGTGTGAACCGGGCCCGGCGTACCGGGACCAGGATTGTGGAGGTCGATCCCGCGTACACG
>NZ_BAAHAR010000129.1:0-793 GCF_054777395.1 Nocardiopsis oceani | reverse complement strand
CGGGGCCATACCCACCGAGTGGATCAGCCAGTTCTGCACCGACCGCTGCCCGCCCGCCTCCAACAACGTCCCGGCCGCTTCCAGCTGGGCCAGGCGCAGCAGCATCGAAAGCTGGGCCCGGTCGAAGTCCTCGAACACCTGCGAGATCACGTCCAGGACCTCACCGGCCGCACCCGCCGGGGGCACTTCGGCCATTTCGGTGGTGATCTTTTCCCGGGCAGTGCGCATGGCGTCCACAGCGGGCGTAGTGACCGCCGTGTTCCCGCACTGCCTGAAAGAAGAAGTCATACCCTAAGGATATCAAGAAAGACCCAGAAAGGACCTATCTCGGCGGTGATAAAACACTTACCCGGCCACCACGACCCGCCTTTCCATCCCCCGGAAAGAAGCCATACAGGAAAGGGGCCCTACCTCCCCTGCCCGCATTCTTGGGCAAAGCGGACAAATGCGCACCACAATGGGAATGATCTTGCTCCTGTCTCCACACTCGACGGCCGAGGGTGGAGACAGGGGCAAGATCATCGGGGTTTTCGCTGGGCGCATTGACCGGCCGCGACACCCGGACCGTCAATGCTCCGGTGGAGTGGCAGGCATCGGCCGCCAGGCCGAGGGGTTCGGTTTTTCGGGCGTAGCCCGGAATGGCTCGGGCCTCGACCACCCGTCCCTGCCGAGTAGCCGGGGGGAATCTCACCCCCCGGCCCTCACAGATCCGTACGTGACAGTCTCCCGTCATACGGCTCTTATCACCCTGATCACCAGGAACGCGGAGCGTGCACCGTCCACTCCCACTGCG
>NZ_BAAHAR010000128.1:0-851 GCF_054777395.1 Nocardiopsis oceani | reverse complement strand
CGGGCCAGCTGGGCGGTCTCGGTCGGGGTCTTGCCGACCTTGACACCCACAGCCTCCAGAGCCTCCTTCTTGGCCGCAGCCGTACCCGAAGAACCCGACACGATGGCACCCGCATGGCCCATCGTCTTGCCCTCCGGAGCGGTGAAGCCCGCGACATAACCCACCACGGGCTTGGTCACGTTGTCCTTGATGAAGTCCGCGGCACGCTCCTCAGCGTCACCACCGATCTCACCGATCATCACGATCACATCAGTGTCCGGGTCAGCCTCGAACGCCGCCAGAGCATCGATGTGCGTGGTCCCGATAATCGGGTCACCACCGATACCCACCGCCGACGAGAAACCGATGTCACGCAGCTCGTACATCATCTGATACGTCAACGTGCCCGACTTCGAAACCAGACCGATCCGGCCCGGCTTGGTGATGTCGGCCGGGATGATGCCCGCGTTCGACTGCCCAGGACTGATCAGACCCGGGCAGTTCGGACCGACGATGCGCGTCTTGTTGCCCTTAGTGCCCGCGTAGGACCAGAAGGCGGCCGTGTCGTGCACCGGGATGCCCTCGGTGATCACCACCGCCAGACCGATCTCAGCGTCCACCGCCTCGATCACCGCGCTCTTGGAGAACTTCGGCGGAACGAAGATCACCGTCACGTCGGCACCGGTGGCGGCCCTGCCCTCGGCCACCGAGCCGAAGACCGGCACCTGCGTACCGTCGATATCCACGCTCTGCCCGGCCTTGCGCGGGTTCACGCCACCCACGACATTGGTGCCCGAAGCGAGCATCCGACGGGTGTGCTTGGTGCCCTCAGAGCCGGTCATGCCCTGGACCAGCACCTTGCTGTCCTTGTT
>NZ_BAAHAR010000127.1:0-857 GCF_054777395.1 Nocardiopsis oceani | reverse complement strand
CAGACCGGTGGGCGTTTTTCCCCCTGAGCATCTGGTGGCCCTGGACGTATGGGCGTTCGGCGAGCTGATGGATGATCTGTTGCCCCCACGGCGCTGCCGGTTCGCACCCCGGGAAGTGACCCGGCGCACTTTCCGGTTCCCCACCCGCAAGCGCGGCACACCCGCCTCATACAGAGTTCGGCACCGGGTCCATATCTGGCGACTCATCCCACCAGCACCAACAACCTAAAACAACGGTATTGGAGGCCACACCTGGTGTCTGAGCAGGGTTACCACTGAAATCGACGGCAGAAAGTCGGGGTGACCCGTGTCTAGAGCTGAATCGTCCGGATCGGGTGGGTCACCGGATTCGTCTGCTGACGGCGTCGCCGCCGGTGTGACAGTGGCCCTGTTCTCGCTCTCACTCGGCATCTCTGGCATCGCCGTTCCGCTGTTGATGATTCGGGCCGGTTACGCCGTCGCCGAAATCGGAATCGTCGTTGCCGCGGCGGCGGTTGCTCAGGTGCTCGCCCGGATGAGTCTGGGCGCGCTTATGCGCCGACTGCCCGACAAGGTGTTCGTGGTTGCATCCGGGGTGTTCATGTCGGTCTCCTGCCTCCTACTCACTGTGTCCTCCTTCTGGGCGGTTCTGGTCGTTTCCCAGCTTCTCCAGGGGGTCGCGCGGGCGTTCTTCTGGACAGGGAGCCAGACGCACGCGGTCCGGATGGCCGACTCGGCAGTGGGTGCTGTGTGGTTCGTACCGGGTCTGATGGAGGCTCTCAATCCTGGGAAGGATGAGAGACATGGCAGCACCGAGGAAGTACCCCGATGAGCTGCGTGAACGCGCAACCAGGATGACCCTGGAAGCCCGCCGAGAC
>NZ_BAAHAR010000126.1:0-878 GCF_054777395.1 Nocardiopsis oceani | reverse complement strand
CGGGTCAGGTCAAGCCGATGCGCCGCCAGGCGAACCGGCGCCTCCCAGCGCGGTCTCCAGCAGGTACACGATCTCTGAGTTGATGGACCGCCGGTCGTGCCTGGCCTGGTCGGCCAGACGCGCGTGCAGGTCCGCGGGGAGCCGCAGTGTGATGCGCTTGTCTTCATCCATACCTCCACGATAGACGAAAAATGACGTCTGGCCGGTGTATGATTAGTGTCATGACGACACTGAAGCACGCGGGTGCAGGTGAGGCCGGACATGCCCGGTACACCTACCGTCTGCGCGTGTCGTCCACGGCCAAGCGGGCTCTGTCGGCCGAGTGGGACCGGTGCCGGTGGGTATGGAACCAGTGCGTGTCCGCCTCCCAGGCCGCGCACAAAGCTTGCGAGAAGTGTGGTCCGGCGATGCTGGACAAGCAGCTCACCGGATGGCGCGCTGACAACGCATGGCTGCGCGCGGGTGCGAGCGTCCCCCAGCAGCAGACCATCCGCGACTTCGCCAAGTCCCGCACCAAGGCGCTCAAGGACATCAAGAACCGGGTTCCCCTCAAGCAGCGCTTTGGGATGCCCCGGTTCAAGAAGAAGGCCCTGGCCGCCCCGACGCTGAACTACACAAGGCGCGGGTTCTGCCTCAAGGACGGGTACTTGCGCCTGGCCGGGGGCATCCAGATCACGGTCGTGTGGTCGCGCGATCTGCCCGCCCAGCCTTCCAGCGTCCGGGTGTACCGCGACAGCCTGGGGCACTGGTACGCCTCGTTCGTGGTACCCGCTGCCTGCGAACCGCTGCCCGAAACGGGTGGGGTCATCGGGATCGACTGGGGCGTCAAGGAGGTCGCGACCACCACCAGCCCCGAACACGACCTTGCGCACGCCGAG
>NZ_BAAHAR010000125.1:0-955 GCF_054777395.1 Nocardiopsis oceani | reverse complement strand
TGAGCCTTTCCGGGCAAGCTGTCGTGACTCAGTGTGATGCCTTGCAGTGCCTGTCCACCCGCCCGCCCTAGAACAGACGTAAGGCCCCTGGTAGAAGAGTTCTCGCCAAAGAACAGCCCTTCACCAAAGGCCTCACGTGTCCCCCAGTATCACCTACACCGCGGTCCTGGACGTCCAACGTCCCACCGCCGAGTACCTCGCCCAGCTGCTCACCGCACACCAAGAAACGATCGGCACCCGCCCGGGCACCCGGGCCCTGAGCCCCTTCAACCAGGCCGTGCTCGTCCTACGCTGGTTCCTGGACGCGACCCGCGCCGCCCAACTCGCCACCGACAACGACATCGGGAAAAGCACCGTCTACGCCTACCTGCACGAGGGCATCGACGTCCTAGCCTCCCAAGCCCCTGATCTGCACACCGCACTGCAACGGGCCCACCAGGCAGGACACACCCACCTCAACCTGGACGGCACGCTGGTGCGCACCGACCGGGTGGCCGCCCCCGGCCCCAACAGCGCGGATCTATGGTGGTCAGGCAAGCACAAACACCACGGCGGAAACGTCCAGGTCGTTTCCACCCCCGACGGCTGGCCACTGTGGACCTCGCCCGTGCGACCCGGACGCGAGCACGACACCACCTGCGCCCGAGCAGCCGAAGGTCTACTGCCTGCGTTGGAGGACATAGCGGCCAAGCACGGCGTCCTTACCCTCGCCGACCTGGGCTATCTCAACCTCAGCCCGGCAATGCGCACCCCCGTCAAGAAGGCCCCGGGGCGGGTGCTGACCGAACGAGAGCAGTCCTATAACCAGCTCATTCGGGGGATCCACGGTCTCAGCGAGCGCGCGAACGCACTTCTGAAGAACTACAAGGCCCTGCGCAGAGTCAGCCTCGATCCCTGGCGGATCGGTGCGGTCGTCCAGGCAGCTCTGGTCTTGCTGCACCTGGAACACGACAGG
>NZ_BAAHAR010000124.1:0-960 GCF_054777395.1 Nocardiopsis oceani | reverse complement strand
CGAGGTGTTGCGACGACCAGTTGAATCCGCCCTGCGAGCCCGCATCGGAATGATGCACCAGCTCGCCCACATGGACGGGCCTGCCGCCGCGATCGCGACGCCACAGAGCCATCTCCAGGGCCGAGAGCACCAGAGGCGCTGTCTTGGTCATAGCAGCTGACCATCCCACGATCGTTCGGGAGAACACGTCCACGACGAAGGACACATACACCACCCCCGACCAGGTCGCCACATGGGTGAAGTCCGCTACCCACACACGGTTGGGCGCATGCGCGGTGAAGTCGCGGTCCAGTAGGTCCGGTGCCCGCTCAGCGGCCGGATCCGACTCGGTGGTACGCACCTTCTTGCCGCGTAGGGCGCCGTGAAGGCCCATCTGGCGCATCAGGCGTTCCACGGTGCACCGGGCTACCGTGTGGCCTTGGCGGTTGAGCTCGTGCCAGACCTTGAGGGCCCCGTAGACGGCGTAGTTGTGCGAGTGCAGCTCGGCGATGAGTTCGCGCAACTCGGCGTCGCGCACCGACCGGGCCGAGGGTGGACGTTTCTTGTACGCGTAGTAGGTGGATGGGGCGATCTTGCAGTCGTGCTCGGTGAGTACGCGGCAGATCGGATCGACTCCGCCGAAGCGGCCCCGGTGCTCGTCGATGAAGGCTACGAGCGTGTGTGTGGCCGGTCGATCTCGGCCGCGAAGAAAGACGCCGCGGCTTTGAGGATGTTGTTGGCGCGCTTGAGTTCGCGGTTCTCCCGCTCCAGCTCCTTGATCCGCTGGGCTTCGGCTGTGGTAGTGCCAGGGCGGGCCCCGGTATCGACGTCGGCCTGGCGGACCCACACCCGCAGACTCTCGGCACCCACACCCAGCTTCGCCGCGACAGCCTTGACCGCCGCGCTGGTGGAGGCGTAGTCGCCCCGGCTCTGCTGGACCAGGCGCACGGCGCGTTCACGCAGTTCAGTGGGGTAACGCTT
>NZ_BAAHAR010000123.1:0-974 GCF_054777395.1 Nocardiopsis oceani | reverse complement strand
CTAGATGATTGAGTCCGATGTCTTCAGTGGTCGTAGGCGATCAGGGACCGCTTGACGGGGGCGTTGGTCTCCCAGTTGTGCCAGATCGCCGCGGCCATGGCCAGCAGGCGCTGTGCGGTACGGGCGAATACCCCCGCCGGAGTGCGTCCTCCGTGCTGCTCCAGGCTGAGCTGGCCTTTGAGCGTGTCGATCACGGCCTCGATCCACTGGCGAGACCGCACCAGCTTGCCGTGATGGGGCTTTTCGTCCTTGCGGTCGGGACGCACCAGATGGCAGCCCAGCCGCTCGGAGACGAAGCGCTCGAAGTCCCGCCCGGCGAAGCCCTTGTCGGCCAGGATCACCTGCCCGGCACGGATCAGGTGGTGGTCGCGTTCCAGCAAGGCGGCCATCACCTCCCGCTCGCCGATCTTGGGGTGGGCCAGACACCACGTGATGGGCATGCCCTCGGCGGTGGTGACCAGGTAGAGCCGGTAGCCCCAGAAGAACCGGGAGTGGGAGCGGCAGTACCCGTACCCGGCTTGTCCGGCCAGCTCCGAGCGTTTGACGGTCTCGCGTGAGGCCGCGCACGGTAGCGGGGTGGAGTCGATCAGCCGCAGGTTGTCGTCCCAGGTGGGGGCCTGTCGGGCGAGGTGGTCCAGGGCGCGGGCGATCAGTGGTCCGGCGTTGTTGAGGCGCTTGTTGTATCCGGATTGGCCAGGCAGGTAGGTGAACAGGTGGCCCAGGCGGGAGCCGACGAAGCGAATCCAGTGACGGGTGGAGGGGAAGCCGAGCAGGACTTGGGCGATGGCCAGGCACAGCAGCTCGGCGTCCGACAGCCGTGGCGGTCGGCCGATATGGCGGGGTTCGACGACGTGGTCGTCGCAGAAGACGTAGAGTGCGGTCAGAAGGGTGTCCAGGTCTCGTTTCACACCAAGACTCTGCGGCACCCTTCGCTGTGTCCGCTACCTGCTTACACATCGGACTCACTCATCTAG
>NZ_BAAHAR010000122.1:0-987 GCF_054777395.1 Nocardiopsis oceani | reverse complement strand
TCCTCTGTCCGCCCTGTTCCAGCAGCTGGCCGGTGGCTTCGAGTTGGGCCAGCCGTGCGGCCATGGAGACTTTGATCTGGTCGAGGTGTTCCCACACGCGGGTGGCCTGGTCCAGCACTTCACCCGCTGCTCCCGGGGGCACGTCGCGGTCGAAGAACGCTGTGGTCTCGTCCCGAGCAGCGACCACCGTGGTATCCACCGGGGTGTGCCCGGTGGGGGTGGGTGCTTCGGGAGAGATCGTCATTCTTCTATTGTAAGCGAAAGGGTCGAATAAAGGAAGTATTATCGCTGGCTTGTGCTGAATGTATGACTTTCGTCAGGGGTGCCCCCTGACTTTCTTCGTGTCTCCTGATTCAGGCCACCTGGTGTGGTGTTTATTGGCACCGGGAATTCCAGGTCGCTCATAGGGGTTGATCTTGCCTCTGTCTCCACTCTCGACGGTCGAGGGTGGAGCTGGGGGCAAGATCATCGGGGAAAAAGGCCGCCCATTGCGGTTCGCCGCACACATTGACCGGCCGTGACACCGCCAACCGTTCCGCTCCGGCGCAGGGGCAGGCATCGGCCCCCAGGCCGAGGGGTTCGCAGCAGAGATTGACCGGCCGCGACACCCCCAGCCGTCAACGCTCCGGTGGAGTGGCCGCTGACGGCCGCTAGGCCGTGCTTGTGCTGTTGGGGTTCGGCCGAAGGCCGGACCATTGCTACCCCGACCACACGTCCCCCGTTTCCTGATAGCCGCCGACCCGCCGTCGCAGCGAAGCGGGTCAAGGTGGAGCGCCAATGATGCGCGAAGCGCTCGATGGCGACGACCTTGAGGCGCGCAGCGGAGACGGCCAACATCGGGCGGCAGGAAACGGGGAAACCACCCGCACGAGACCAACACCCCCACGGGCAAACCCCACCCAACAGCCCCCACCCAACAGCCCCCACCCAACAGCCCCCACCCAACAGCCCCAACCCACTGAGCACCCACCACGCCTGAACCCACCC
>NZ_BAAHAR010000121.1:0-1170 GCF_054777395.1 Nocardiopsis oceani | reverse complement strand
TTCTCGTCCAGCGCGGCCCTGACGGTCAGGCCGGTGCGGGTCTGGGTGGCGGAGATGGTCTGGAGTAGCACCTCGTAGCTTGTCAGCGGTCGGCCGCGCAGACTGTGGGTGATGCGGGAGAACAGGCGGTGCTCGACCTTGTTCCATTTCGAGGTGCCGGGTGGGAAGTGGGCGATGGTGGCGGTCAGGCCGGACTCGTCGCAGAAGGCGGCGAGCTCCATCTTGAACAGGTGGGAGTTAGCGGCGTTCGCTCCGCCGGAGTCGGCGGTGATCAGCAGTTGGGTAGCGTCGGGGTAGTCTGCCCGGCCCTGGTCGTTCCACCACCGGCGCAGGGACTCGACCGCGAAGGCGGCGGTGTTGCGGTTGGTGCCCACGTTTACCCACCCGGTGTCGTGTCCCAGGTCGTAGACGCCGTAGGGGATGGCTACCGGTGTGTGGGGGTCCAGGAAGTCGTGGTCGGGGGCGGTGATCGGTTGGCCCTTGGGGCGGTAGCTGCGGCCTGGGCGGGCGAAGCCGCCGATCGGTTCCTTGTGTTTGGCGTCCACGCTCACCACGGGCAGGCCCTGGGCGAGGAAGTGCTCGGCCACCGTGTTGATGTGCTGGAACTGGGCGTCGCGGTCGGGTGCTTGGGATCCGGCCCGGGTCTTGGCCATGCCCTGCAGGCTGAACCCCATGTCTCGCAGCAGGTCGCCGACCACCGGGGCGCTGACCGGGTGCCCGTCTTGTGTCAGCCACCGGGCGAGGTCGCGCAGTGAGGCGGTCGTCCAGCGCAGTGGCGAGACAGGATCGCCGACCTCGCGCGGCTCGATCAGCGCTGCGAGGGCGGTGCACAGGCCCGGGTCGCGCTCGGTGGCGGATCTGCGGCCACCACCGGGCCGGCGTATCCGGCCCAGGGGTGTTGGGTCGTCGGCGAGTTCAGCCCGCCCACGCGTGATGGTCGATTCGGAGACTTCCGCCAGCCTGGCCACGGTCGCGGTCCCGCCGTGTCCCAACGCGTTGGCCTCCGAGGCCAGGTAGAGGCGCCGCTGCCGTTCGTCCAGGTGCGGTAGCAGCGCGGTGAACTTCACATCCAGCGCTGTCAAGGCCTTCTCGGATATCGCCACGAGGTCCGTCTACCATGCTGGGCATGACAACGAGGGCGGATATGCCAGTAGTTTCCTTACGGCTCCT
>NZ_BAAHAR010000120.1:0-1240 GCF_054777395.1 Nocardiopsis oceani | reverse complement strand
GCCGACACGTGCAGCCTCTCGGGGTCATAGTCCACCTCGTGGGCCTTGAGCTCACGCTGGATCTCCTCGGCGTGCTCACTCGGACCCCACAGCTCGACCATGAAGGTCGCATCAAAGGTGCGCACCAAACGCGCACCACGGGCGTCGAAGGCAGCCTGGTACTGCTCTTCCACCACGGCCGGGTTGTACTGGGCCAACAGCTCCCGGCCCAGCCGGGCGATGTGGGAGGTCGACATCGCCGGCTCCTTAGCCTTGGCCGCCACGATCCCGGCCTCCATCATCCGCCGAAACTCCCCGGCGTCGGGGTGGCGGCCGGTGTTGCGCGCCTTGACCGCCCTCTCAGCGGCCCGGCACACCGCCACCGCCTCCCCGATCGACAACAACCCAGAGTCCAAGCCTTGGCGGGTGGCGGGAAGCTCCAGGGCGAACAGCCGGCGGGCCAGCTCGGCGCGCCCGTTGGCCTCAACGGGGACCATCCCCACCGAGTGGATCAGCCAGTTCTGCACCGACCTCTGCCCACCCGCCTCCAACAGGGTGCCGGCCGCCTCCAGCTGGGCCAGACGCAGCAGCATCGCAAGCTGGGCCTGCTCCATGTCCTCGAACACCTGCGAGATCACATCCAGCACCTCACCGGCCGCACCCGCCGGAGGCACCTCGCCCATTTCCGAAGCGATCTTTCCCCGGGCAGCACCCATGGCGGACACGGCGGGCGTATTGCCCGCCGCGTTCCCGCACTGCCCAAAAGAAGAAGCCATGCCCTAAGCATATCAACAACGCCCCGAAAATGACCTATCCCGGGGGTGATAAAACCCTTACCCGACCACCCTAGCCTGCCTTTCTCTTTTCCCAAAGAGAAGCCTTCCAGAAAAAGGGACCCGACCCCCTGTGCGCGTTCTTGGGCAAAGCGGACATATGCACACCCGAATGGGAATGATCTTGCCCCTGTCTCCACCCTCGGCCGTCGAGGGTGGAGACAGGGGCAAGATCATCGGGGTTTTCTCCGCACACTTTGACCAACCGCGACACCCGACCCGTCAACGCTGCGGCGGCGTGGCAGGGATCGGCCGCCAGGCCGACAGAATCAGCTTTTCGGGCGAAGCCCGGAATGGCTTGGACCTCAACCACCCGTCCCCGCCGAGTAGCCGGGGGGAATCTCACCCCCCGGCCCTCACAGATCCGTACGTGACAGTCTCCCGTCATACGGCTCTTATCACCCTGATCACCAGGAACGAGGAGCGTG
>NZ_BAAHAR010000119.1:0-1290 GCF_054777395.1 Nocardiopsis oceani | reverse complement strand
TGAGGTGCCCCGAGGTTTCCGGACAGGGACCCAATACAATGGTCTCGTAAGGAAACGAGGGGAAACGTGGGCAGGACAAGCAAGTACTCACCGGAGTTCCGCGAGGAAGCGGTACGCTTGGTGATCGAAACACAAAAGCCAATCGCCCAGGTCGCAAAGGAACTCGGCATCAGCTCCGAGACACTCCGCAACTGGGTGCGACGGCACAAACGCGATCACCACAACCAAGCACCCACCCTTGACATGAGCGACCGGGCCCGCCTGCGCGAACTCGAACGGCGCAACGCCGAACTCGAACGCGAGAACTCCTTCCTAAAAAAAGCCGCAGCGTACTTCGCGAAGGATCACCGGTAGCCGCCAAGTACGAGTTCATGGAAACTCAGAAAATCGGCGACGCGGAGTACGCTTACCCTGTCACGTTCATGTGCGACACGCTCGACGTCTCCCGTTCCGGTTTCTACGAATGGAGAAACCGGCCGGAGTCGGCGACCGCCGAACGCAGGGAACACCTCAAGCTCCTCATACGGCAAGCGTTCAAGGACTCCGATGAGACCTACGGGTACCGGCGCATCCATGCCCGGCTCCAGCGCTGGGACGTCCAGGCCGGTCCCGAGCTGGTACGCCTGCTCATGCGCCAGATGGGCCTGGAGCCCTGCCAGCCACGCCCGGCCCGGGTCTGCCTGACCGACGGCGACGAGGCCGCCGCGATCCCCGACCTGGTCCAGCGCGACTTCACCGCCCCGCGCCCCGGGGTGAAACTCGTCGGCGATATCACCTACATTCCCACCTGGGAGGGATGGCTGTATCTGGCGACCGTAATCGACTGCTGCACCAAAGAGGTCGTCGGATACGCGATGGGCGACCATTACCGGACCCCGCTCATCATCCAGGCGGTCAAGAACGCCCAGCGGAACGGGAAGGTGTCCGCAGGGGCGATCTTTCACTCGGACCGGGGCAGTAACTACACGTCACGCGAATTTGGTAACTTCCTCGCTGGGAACGGGTTGAAACGGTCGGCAGGGCGAACGGGCGTCTGCTACGATAACGCCCTGGCTGAGTCGTTTTTCGGAGCACTCAAGAACGAGCGGGTCAATCGGGTGGTGTATCCCACGCGTGAGCGCGCCCAGAGGGACATCACACGGTATATCGAGCACTGGTATAATCACAGGCGTCTTCATTCCGCGTTGGGATACAACACGCCCGCGGAGATTTACGCGGCGCATCAGGAGATGCGACTGGCCGCGTGAGACAGGCGGTTCAAAGCCTGTCCGGAAACAGCAGGGCCCCTCA
>NZ_BAAHAR010000118.1:0-1302 GCF_054777395.1 Nocardiopsis oceani | reverse complement strand
GATCACCAAGCGTACCGCTTCCTCGCGGAACTCCGGTGAGTACTTGCTTGTCCTGCCCACGTTTCCCCTCGTTTCCTTACGAGACCATTGTATTGGGTCCCTGTCCGGAAACCTCGGGGCACCTCACCCAGACCGCCCACATGTTGTGTGACAAGAACGCCGTCGTGGTGCTGGAAAAGCTCAACACGAAGAACATGACCCGCTCGGCCAAGGGCACCACCCAGGCTCCTGGGAAGAAGGTGCGGCAGAAGGCGGGGTTGAACCGGGCGATCCTGTCCAAGGGCTGGCACGGCTTCAAGCTGGCCTGTCAGAACCGGGCCCGCCGCACCGGAACCAGCATTGTGGAGGTCGATCCCGCTCACACGTCCCAGACCTGTTTCGAGTGCGACCATGTGGACCCGGCATCCCGTGAGAGCCAAGCGCGGTTCCGGTGCACTGCGTGTGCGCATACAGATCATGCGGATGTGAACGCGGCCAAGAACACCAAGAAGCGCGGATGGACTAACCCTTTAGGGTGAACCGTGCCAGCCTGCGGAGACCTCTGGGTTGCCATGTCTGCGAAGCAGGAACCAGCTGCCGCCGCGAGGCGGACAGGGCCACCAGACCTTGGTCTGGTCGGAATCCCTCTCGCTTCAGGAGAGGGAGGAAGTCAAGAGGAACATGGAACGCCACCCGGCCAGCTCGACCAGGAAGCCGCCCAGGACCGGGGCGAGGGTCGCGGAGGCCATGAGGGAGGCCGTCCACACGGCGATCGCCATCGGCCGCCGGTCCTCGTCGTAGGTTCGGCTGAGCAAGGGCATGACGTTGGCCGACACCACCGCCGCGGCCGCTCCCTTGAGCAAGCGGAACGCCACCAGTGAGGTCAGGTCCCAGGCCAGCCCGCACAGCAGCGAGGACGCGGTGAAGACGGCGATGCCCCAGAGGAACATCGTGCGCGCACCGATCCGGTCGCCCAGGGAGGCGGCGGGCAGTACCAGGGTCCCGAAGGCCAGCGTGTAGCCGACCACGACCCACTGCAGGCCCACGAGCGTGGCCCCGGGCAGGTCGGCGCCGATCTGGGGCAGCGCCACGGACACGATGGTCAGGTCGACCGCCATCAGGGCGGAGGCGGTGACCAGGACCGCCAGGGTCCAGCCGGACGAGGTGAAGCGCATGGGGCTCCCAACACTGGGGGGTGTTTCGTACCGGAGTTTTTAGAGACTCGGAACCGACGCATCGACGGGTGTCGATGCGGGATTGTGCTGGTAGAAGTCGGCTTCGAACTCCGAGGGTGGGACCAGGCCGATCTCTCCGTGCAAACGG
>NZ_BAAHAR010000117.1:0-1302 GCF_054777395.1 Nocardiopsis oceani | reverse complement strand
TGTTTCGTACCGGAGTTTTTAGAGACTCGGAACCGACGCATCGACGGGTGTCGATGCGGGATTGTGCTGGTAGAAGTCGGCTTCGAACTCCGAGGGTGGGACCAGGCCGATCTCTCCGTGCAAACGGCGGTGGTTGAACCAGTCCACGTACTCAGCCACAGCGATCTCGAGGTCCTCGATGCCCTGCCAGGGCCCCTTGTTGCGCACCAACTCGGCCTTGAACAGCGAGTTGAACGCCTCGGCCAGAGCGTTGTCGTAGGAATCGCCGGTGGACCCGACCGAGGCGAGGGCCCCAGCCTGGGCCAGTCGCAGGGTGTAGCGCACCGCGACGTACTGCACGCCGCGGTCGCTGTGGTGGATGAGCCCGTCGACGCTGTGGCCCCGGTGCCGACGGCTCCACAGGCCCATCTCCAACGCGTCCAGGGCCAGGTCGGTGTGCAGCGACTTCGAGACCTGCCAGCCCACCACCCGGCGGGAGAACACGTCGATGACAAACGCGGCGTAGACCCACCCGGCCGCGGTGCGCACGTAGGTGATATCGGCTACCCACAGTTGGTCGGGCTCGGTGGCGGTGAAGGCGCGTTCCACCAGGTCCGGGCGTTCATCGGGTCTCGGAGCCGGGACGGTGGTGCGCGGGGACTTGGTCCGACCGATGCCGCACAGCCCGGCGGCCTTCATCAGCCGGGCGACGGTGCAGCGGGCCACCCGGTGGCCTTTGCGGTTGAGCTCGGCGTGGACCTTGCGCACCCCGTAGACGCCGAAGTTGTCGGCGTGCACTGCGGTGATCTCCTCTGTCATGGCCGCGTCAGCGAGCGAGCGGGCCGAGGGCGGCCGGTTCTTGGTCGCGTAGTAGGTGGACGGGGCGAACTGCAACGCCTCGCAGATCGGCTCGACCCCGAACTCCTGCTTGTGGGTGTCGATGTAGGCGACTATCTGGTGTGTGGGCGGTCGAGCTCCGCCGCGAAGAAAGCTGAGGCGGACTTGAGGATGGCGTTGGCGCGGCGCAGTTCGCGGACCTCGCGTTCGAGGTCGGCGATGTGCTGGGCCTGATCGGTGGTGGTGCCGGGCCGGTCTCCAGTGTCGATCTCGGCCTGGCTGACCCAGTTGCGCAGGGTCTCGCGGTTGATGCCGAGCTGGTCGGCTGTGCGGGCAATGGCCCCGTCGCGTGTGGCTGGGTCTCGGCGGGCTTCCAGGGTCATCCTGGTTGCGCGTTCACGCAGCTCATCGGGGTACTTCCTCGGTGCTGCCATGTCTCTCATCCTTCCCAGGATTGAGAGCCTCCATCAGACCCGGTACGAACCA
>NZ_BAAHAR010000116.1:0-1350 GCF_054777395.1 Nocardiopsis oceani | reverse complement strand
GGGTGTGTCAAGTTAAGGGTGTAACTATTTTTCCTGGTCAGCGGCGTGTCGGGGTCAGCCGGCCCTCGAAGGTCACCTCGAAGGCATTCAGCGCCCGCTTCCACCGGTTGGTCCACTTGGCTCGCCCGGTTCCCTTGGGATCCAAGGCCAGCAACGCCAGGTAGACGCACTTGAGCGCGGCCTGCTCGTTGGGGAAGTGCCCGCGCGCCTTGACCGCACGGCGGATCCGGGCGTTGATCGACTCGACCGCGTTCGTAGTGCAGATGATCCGTCTGATCTCCACATCGAAGGCCAAGAACGGCACCATCTCGGCCCAGGCGTTCTCCCACAAGCGCACGATCGCCGGATAGCGCTGCCCCCAGTCCTCGCAGAACTCGGCGAAGCGCTCCAGGGCCGCCTCCTCGGTCGCGGCGGTGTAGACCGGCTTGAGGGCACGCGCGACCTTCTCCCAGTCCGTGCGCGAGGCGTAGCGGAAGCTGTTGCGCAGCAGGTGCACGATGCAGGTTTGGACCACCGTGCGCGGCCAGACCACCTCCACCGCCTCGGTCATGCCCTTGATCCCGTCGGCCACGAGCATGAGCACGTCCTCAACCCCGCGGTTGCGCAGCTCGGTGAACACGTGCGCCCAGTACTTGGCGCCCTCGCCCCCGTCACCGGCCCACAAGCCCAGGATGTCGCGCTCGCCCTCGGCCGTGACCCCGAGCACCACGTAGATGGGCCGGTTGGCGACCTGGCCGTCGCGGATCTTGACGTTGATCGCATCGACGAACAGCACCGGGTACACCGGGTCCAGGGGCCGGTTCTGCCACTCGGACATGCGCTCCATAGCGGCATCGGTGATGGCCGAGATGGTCTGCTTGGAGATGTTGGCGTCGTAGACCTCGGCCAGGTGGGCGCAGATCTCGCCGTGGGTGAGTCCGCGGGCCGAGAGCGAGAGCACGATCCCGTTGACCCCGCTCAGCCTGCGCTGGCGTTTGCGCACGATCTGGGGTTCGAAGGAGCTGTCCCGGTCGCGGGGTACCTCGATCTCGACGGGCCCGGCCTCGGTGGTCAAGGTCTTGGACCGGGTGCCGTTGCGGGCGTTGCCGGCTGTCTCGGTGGAGCGCTCGTGCTTGGCGTAGCCCAGGTGGGTGTCCATCTCGGCTTCGAGCACGTTCTCCAGGGTGGTCTTGGTCAGCCGTGAGAGCAGCCCGTTCTCGCCGACCAGCTCGATGCCCTCGGCCTTGGCCTTGGCGACCAGTTCCGCGACCAGGGCCTCGTCCGACCTGCCAGTATCCGTCTTGACCTGCGTCTTGTCACTCATGGTGCACTCCTACCCTCTTGGAGTTACACCCTTATCTATACAGTCCC
>NZ_BAAHAR010000115.1:0-1377 GCF_054777395.1 Nocardiopsis oceani | reverse complement strand
GCGCCGGGTCACTTCCCGGGGTGCGAACCGGCAGCGCCGTGGGGGCAACAGATCATCCATCAGCTCGCCGAACGCCCATACGTCCAGGGCCACCAGATGCTCAGGGGGAAAAACGCCCACCGGTCTGATGGACCGATCGGCGGGCGGTGTTGAGCGCTGTGGTGAAGCTGACCCGGTCCGGATCCAGCTGCGCGTACCCCGCGGCGCGGGTGATCAGGTCAGATACCGCCTGGTAGACCAGCAACAAAGCCCAGGCCTCCTGACGGACCAGATCAGGGCTCTGGGAGCGAAAACGCACACTCGTACCGCCCCGCAGCTCGGTTTTGACCGCGTCGAAGAGGACCTCTGACTCCCAACGGGCCGCGTACAGGCCTGGGAAGTCGACGATGGGGTAGCGGTCGACGTCGAGCAGGCTGGTGACCAGGGTGATGGTTTCCCCGACCGTGCTGGTGGCCCCGTCTTGGGTGAGGGTGTCGGTGTAGACGGTGTACTCGATCACCCGCACCAGCGGCCCGCCCTTGGACAGGTGCGCGGTGTAGGAACCATCGGCCAACACCTGCACGGGGGTCAGGTCGAACTGGGCCCCGGCGCGCATGATGACCTGGGCGCCGGTAGCGGTGATCGTGGTGTACAGGTCGGTGCCGCAGAACCCGGCGTCGAAGACGGTGAGGATGCCGGGTGCGAACGAGTGGGCCAACCGCTCGCACAGACTCTTTTCGCTGGTGGCATAGGCGTCGAAGGAAGCGTCGATCAGGCACCGGGTGCCGATCTCTGCGTGGGCGACCAGCCGTAGTTGGGGGAAGGCCCCCTCGGTGGGGCCGCCGAAGGCGGCCCGGTTGGTGTCGGTGTTGGGCACATCCAGGCAAGTGCCGTCCACGGCGGTCAGGTGCCATCCGCGCCAGAACGCTCCCGGGGTGTGGGGGTCGGCCAGGGGCCCGGCGGTCTGGGCGAAGAGCAGTTCCAGGGGCTGGGTGCCCAGCCGTTCGCGGGCCCGGCTCACGCTGGAGGCCCCGGGTGCGCCCGAGGCCGGTACGGGCAGGCTCGGGCTGCCTGCGGTGAACGCGCAGCCGTCGGCGAGGCGGCGCCAGACTTCCTTGTAGGACAGGTTGCGCCACAGCCATAGCGCTAGCACGAGGTAGAGGGTCAGCCGCGCGGGCAGCTCGCGTTGTCGGTGCTCGGTGGCGCCACCTTGGGTGGCCACCGCCTGGACCAGGTCAGGGGCGAAGGTTTGGGTCAGCACTCCAAAGGAGGCACGGTCAGCCGCGTTCGTCACGTTCTTGAGTATCTCGCGGGTGAGCGTGATCGCGAACGCCAGACCAAGGGCCAGCCCGGGTGGTGTGCCCCGACCAGCGACAACAACCTAAAACAACGGTATTG
>NZ_BAAHAR010000114.1:0-1626 GCF_054777395.1 Nocardiopsis oceani | reverse complement strand
ACCGCTTCAACACGGCTGGATGGTAAGAGCGGAGTGACGGGAGACTGTCACGCTCCGATCTGTGGGGGCCCGGGGCTGCGATGCCCCGGGCTACCCGACCCGCGCTCGTCGACCCGCCGGCCGAGAAACTCCTCTTGTGGTCAGCCTCCGACCCGCTAGCCGGGGTGTTGCACCCCTGGTACCAGGCGCAGGTGGTGTGACCGAACATCCCCGCGTCCCGCAGAGCACCCGTGGCATCGCGCTGGGTACGGCCCACGTCCAACACCGTCTCCCCCTTCGGGGAGGTGATCATCCGACGCAGCACACTGTTGGGGGCCAGGGCACGGATCGCGGCCATGGAGACCACCTGCCCGTCCTGCGTGGTGGCCGGGCCAGCTGCCTTGCCCTCTTCCTGGCCCTGGAGGCCCAGGAAGGTGGGCAGGGGCACCATGATGTTGATCATCGCCACCGCAGCACGCTTCTTACCCGGGCCACCCTTGCCGCCCTTACCCTCGGCACCCTCAGCACCCTCACCGTCCTTGGTGGGGTCGGTGGGGTGGGAGGCGGACCGGACCAGGTTCATGAACGCGTCATACATCCGCTCCGAAGCCGACACGTGCAACCGGTCCTCATCGAAGGGCGGCATGTACGCCTTCAGCACACACTTCAAGATCTCAGCGTCCACGGCCGGGCCCCAGGCCTCAAACAGGTGAGTGCCATCAAAGGTGCGCAACAAACGCGCACCCCTGGCCTCGAAGGCGGCCTGGTGCTCCTCCTCCAACACCGCCGGGTTGTGCCGGGCCAGCAGCTCCTTACCCAGCCGGTTGATGTCGGTCACCGACATCGCCGGCTCCTTGGCCTTGGCGGCCAGGATCCCGGCCTCGATGATCCGCCGGAAGATGCCAGCGTCCGGGTGGTGCTCCTGATTGCGCTTGTCCACCGCCCTGTCAGCGGTCCGGCACACCGCCACCGCCTCACCAATCGACAGCAACCCGGAGTCCAGGCCTTCGCGGGTGGCGGGCAGCTCCTGGGCGAACAAGCGCCGGGCCAGCTCGGCCCGCCCGTTGGCCTCACCCGGGGCCATCCCCACCGAGTGGACCAGCCAGTTCTGCACCGACCTCTGCCCACCCGCCTCCAACAACGTCCCGGCCGCCTCCAGCTGCGCCAGACGCAGCAGCATCGAAAGCTGGGCCCGGTCGAAGTCCTCGAACACCTGCGAGACCACGTCCAGGACCTCACCGGCCACACCCGCCGGAGGCACCTCCGCCATTTCCGAGGCGATCTTTTCCCGGGCAGTGCGCATGGCGTCCACGGCGGGCGTAGTGACCGCCATGGCCCCGCACTGCCCGAAAGAAGAAGTCATACCCTAAGGATATCAAGAAACACCCAGAAAGGACCTAACCGGGAGGTGAGAAAACACTTACCCGGACACCCAGATCCGCCTTTCCATCCCCCGGAAAGAAGCCTTCTAGGAAAAGGAGTCCGACCCCCTGTCCGCATTCTTGGGCAAAGCGGACAAATGAGGTTTTCTCAGCGAAAAAGCGGGGGCTATGAGCGAGCGCGAGATCGTACGGGCCGACCCTGACCCCAGACAGACGTGAAGCCCCTGGTAGGACAGGTCTCACCACAAGATCGTCCACAGCACCA
>NZ_BAAHAR010000113.1:0-1701 GCF_054777395.1 Nocardiopsis oceani | reverse complement strand
CCGATTGCCTCGAGGATCGTCTTCGCGTGCTCGGGGATCTTGGGCTCGAGGGTGAGTTCTTGACCGTTGATGTCGACGGTCGCTGAGCGGATGGTCCGTAGTGTCTGAACGATCTTCTTGATCGATATCCCGGTCGCTTCGGTCAGGTAGCGAGTGATTGCCAGGGCAGCGAACACCACGGTCAGATGAGCTTCGATAGCCTCGCGGCGATGGTGGAAGACGGGCCTGGCCCGCAGATCGGACTTGGTCATGCGGAAAGACGCTTCGACCTTCCACAGGTCGTGATAGGCGCTGATCACCGCTGCCCCGCTCATCACCTCGATCGGCAGGTTGGTCACATAGCCCTTCAGACCGGCGAGTTGCCGGGCTCGGTCGATGGTGGCCTGGTCCAGTTCCTTCGCCGCACCGCTGACCTTCAAAAACCGTGTCTTCTTCAGCGGTGCGCCGCCGGTAGCGACCTTCTCGGCCTTGGCGATCTGAGCGTTGATCGTTCTGTCATCACGTTTTTGGCGCTTGAATGACCACTGGTAGACGACCCGACGCTCTCGGGCATTCTTCCCGGTGCCCATCACCCGGGCCGATTCCAAGACCTGTCCGTCAGCGAAGTAGTTCCCATGCCGCTCGAAGTGATCTGCCAGGTCATAGGGCGCCTTGGTCAACCGAGAACCGACGATAAACTTGAACCCCGCTTCCTCCAGGGCGTTGAGGTTGGCTGCAGAGAGCATCCCCGCGTCAGCGACCACGACCATGTCCCTCACACCGTGCCGTTGCTGAAACCCGGTCAGTACCGGGATGAGAGTCTTGGTCTCGCCCTTGTTGCCCTCGAACAATTGCACTTCGAGCGGGAATCCGCCCGGGTCGACCAGCAGCCCGATCTGGACCTGCGGATCGACCCGGTGCTCCTTGCTCATCCCGACCTTGCGCAGCTCGTCTTCGTTGTCGTTTTCAAAGTGCAACGTCGTGACGTCGTACATGATGAACGCTGCCTTGCCAGTGGTGCGGGCTGAGTGCGCCAGGCATGCCTTGGCGAACCGGCTCCGGTAATCACGCTCCTGGCAGCGCTGCAGGCACCGGTAGATCGTGTTCAACGCCGGGGCGCTCACACCGACCTCGCCCAGAACGCGGATGGTGTCGGCTTTGGACGTGGGCTCGATGATGCGCGCAAGTACCAGCGAACGGAACGTCTGGTCGCCCACAGCGTCGAATCCCAGCTGGGTGTATGCCCCGCTCAGC
This sequence comes from Nocardiopsis oceani, assembly GCF_054777395.1. Taxonomy (NCBI): domain Bacteria; kingdom Bacillati; phylum Actinomycetota; class Actinomycetes; order Streptosporangiales; family Nocardiopsidaceae; genus Nocardiopsis; species Nocardiopsis oceani. The sequence goes on along the minus strand of NZ_BAAHAR010000113.1, from coordinate 468 downwards.
ACTTCCCATAGCAGCAGCGCCGAGGTACCCAGTACCTGGCCCCTGCCGGCCACAACCCGCGGTCGTCCCGCCGAGGACGTCTCGACTGCCAGAGGCTCTTGCCCGGTCTTGGTCCAGTCAGCGACATCGCTCACTCGTGTTCCGACGCGCTCCAGCGGGCCCAGATCCAGGGCTTCCTGGCCTGGACGGAGTCGGTCCTCTGCGGCCAGGAGCAGCAGTTCCAGCTCGGAATCGGTGTGCGCCGAGCCTACGTGGTCGACCGCGACCACCTCCCGGCCGTCGCGGGTCACTACCTGCACAGCGACCGCACCTGAGGAGGTGCGCACCTTCCGTACGAACTGCGATGCCACGCCACGAAGGTTACCTACGAGCAGGTTCTTAGTGACCCTTTCACCCCACCGCGAACGGCATACCGCCAGGTCAGCGCGCTACCGATACGAAAATCTCCCACCCTTGGGTGAACTCAGG
>NZ_BAAHAR010000112.1:0-1917 GCF_054777395.1 Nocardiopsis oceani | reverse complement strand
AATCGGGTAGGCGGGTCGGGTCGCCCGACCCGCCTCCCACACCACCGGACATGCGAACCACGCATCCGGCGGTTCGTCAAGCTGATCTCAACCGCTGCCAGGACGGCTTCAACATCCGCAGACCAAGATCCTCCCAGTAGGCATTGGGCAATGCCCGCTGGAGGACGACCGACCCACCGATCCGCCAGTACCCCTTACCGCTACTCGCCCACTCCCGAGCCGAACGGTCCGGGACACCCAGCGAACCCAGCATGCGGCGACGTCCCTTAGGCCGCTTCCATTCCTTCCAGCGGATCTGCCGCATCCTGCGACGGAACCACTCATCCAGACCAGAGAACACCCTAGGGGTGTCCGCGAGCCGGAAGTAGCCCATCCACCCCAGAACGAACCGGTTCAACCGGCCGATGCGATACTCCATCGCCACCGACCACCGGCGCGAGGTCAGCCCCCGGACCTTGTCCTTCCAACGCTTGAGCACCTTCGGATCGACCCGGATCCGCACCCCGGACCGGGTGAAGTAGAAACCAAACCCCAGCAACGTCGCGACAGATGCCGGAACCACCTTCGACTTCTCCCGATTCACCCTGAGCTTCAGATCCGACTCGACCACCACCGTGATCGAGTCCAGCACCCTGTAAGCAGCCCGTTTACTACGCACGAAGACACGGATGTCATCGGCATAGCGCACGAACCGGTGACCGCGCCGCCACAACTCCCGATCCAGACCATCGAGCATGATGTTGGACAACACCGGCGAGAGCGGCGACCCCTGCGGGGTCCCCTCCGCACTCGGCTGTTTGACCCCGTCCACCATGATCCCAGCGTCCAGATAAACCCGGATCAGCCGCAACACCTTGCGGTCACTAACCTTGCGCGCCACCCGGGCCATCAACACATCGTGGTTGACCCGGTCGAAGAACCGGTCCAAGTCGATGTCGACGACCCAACGGTGGCCGTCCTCAATCGCCCTGCGTGCGACCCGCACCGCCTGGTGAGCGGACCGGCCAGGGCGAAACCCAAACGAAGACCCGGAAAACTCCGGATCGAAGATCGGGATGAGGACTTGGGCAATGGCCTGCTGAAAGAAACGATCCAACACCGTGGGAACCCCCAGCATCCGCTCGCCACCCCCGGGCTTGGGGATCGCAACCCGGCGGACCGGCGAGGGCCGGTAGCTCCCCGCGTCAAGGCTTTCCCGAACGCTTACCCAGTGCTCACGCAGCCAAGCCCGGAGTTCTCCGGTCCTGACCCCGTCCACACCCGGTGCGCCCTTGTTGGCCTCCACACGCTTGAGCGCCGCCAACAGGTTCTGGCTCGACAGCATCCGCTGCCAGAGGTCATCCTGTTCACGGTGGACCTCCTCCCCCACAAGCGCCGACCGGTCACTACGCTCTGCAGTGGTACTCAACGGACTGCACCGTCCCCTCCCATTCCAGGCCCGCGCTCGGCGGGGTGGCTGCGATCTGCGTGACCCGCACGAGCAGTGCCGGATTCTTGGTCCCACCTCACGTTCGGCCCTTCCCACCCCACCATCTGATCCCGGCTGGTACTACGACCTCTGCTGACTTCTGCCCGGTCAGCCGCTTCCTTTCGGTCGCAACCGTCGGCGCGGCGACAACAACAGCACAACCGACACCCGGACAGACCTCCCCAGGTAAGAACAGCTACTTCCCCCTACGCCTGCCGCATCTACACCCCGGCCGTCTTGGCAGTGACGGGCTTCGTCATCCTTGGCTGACTCACCCCGACCGGACTGCCTTGTATGCGGTTCGTGTTCCTCAGTGCAGGGTTTCGCCTCGGGCTTCCTCTCGACCCCACCTCACGGTGACGCCGTTGCCTCCGGCTCAGAGTTAGCACTGCCGCTTCCTCTAGAGGACTTCCACCTCCAAGCAACTGCCCATGCTGGGCACACCAAGA
>NZ_BAAHAR010000111.1:0-1938 GCF_054777395.1 Nocardiopsis oceani | reverse complement strand
ATGTTGTGTGTGCCACGCGCACAAAGAAAGGTTGAGAAGGAGGTAGGAAACCTTAATCGATGTGCTAACTGCGTGAAAGATGAAGGATATGGCCCTTCGGTGCCGCTCTTCGGGGAGGGGTACCAAACCACCCACTGCGGCATTGGCTGAAGACCGTTGTCGTGAGCGAGTGGGAAAAGGCGCACAAGATGCGTCAGGTAGGGATCGGAAAGGCGAGCGCAAGCGAATCGCTGCTGAGGTGTCGAAATCACCCTAGACGGCATCAAAACTGGGGTACGCAACAGATCCCAGGATAAGTCTGGCGGACACCCGATTACTGGCCAGGCGGTGCCCGGCATGGAGGCGACGCGAGTCCGATCTGCGGCTTTCACGCGGAACGTGGGAAGGCTGACCCTGATGCTGCTGCCGACAAGGCGGCGAAAGGGAGCGCGTCAAGCGGAGAAGAAACCGTAAGGCGTTGAGTACCGACGCAGGGTCGGCATTCGGACCGGCTCATAGTAGTGACGAAGCTCCTGTAATGGGGGTGGAGCGAAGGAGCCGGACTGTCCTGGCGAAGTTCGTTCGGGCAACCAGAACCTCTGGGAGGGATCGAGTGGGCGAGCCGAAGTCGAAGGAAAAGCCCTTCAATATTTCGAAATGGCATGTATGGGAGGCATACCAGAGAGTCAAAGCCAACCACGGAGCTCCAGGCGTGGACGGATGCTCGATCGAGGATTTCGAGACAGATCTGGAGAACAATCTCTACAGAATCTGGAACCGCATGTCCTCGGGGAGCTACTTCCCGCCTCCGGTGTTGGCGGTAGAAATCCCGAAACCGCTGGGCGGAGTGCGAGTCCTCGGCGTGCCCACCGTAGCGGACAGGATCGCGCAAACGGTGGTGGCCATGGAGCTGGAGAAGAGAGTCGAACCTCGATTCCATCCCGACTCCTACGGCTACCGCCCTCGGCGATCCGCGCTGGACGCGGTGAAGATGTGCCGCCAGCGCTGTTGGGAGTACGACTGGCTCCTTGATCTGGACATCCAGAAGTTCTTTGACAGCGTGGACCACTCCCTGATGATGAAAGCGGTCAAGGCCAATACCGACCAACCATGGGTGCTCCTGTATGTGAAACGCTGGCTGGTTGCGCCGATGCAACACACTGACGGAGCCTTGAGCAAACGAGAGAAAGGAACACCGCAAGGTTCGGCGGTCTCGCCCGTGCTGGCCAACCTCTTCCTCCACTACGCATTCGATACCTGGATGGTGCGGGAGTTTCCTGATGTCCAGTTCGAAAGGTACGTGGATGACGCGGTGGTGCACTGTGAGGACCAGCAGCAGGCTCACATGCTGTGGGAGGCAATCGATCAGCGAATGCAGGAGGTCGGGTTGCGTCTGCATCCAGACAAAACCCGGGTCGTGTACTGCAAGGACAGTAATAGGCGAGACGTATATTCCCAGGTCTCGTTCACTTTCTTGGGGTACACGTTCCGTCCCCGTGAGGCGCAGAACAAAAGAACGAAGGTCAAGTTTACCTCGTTTCTGCCTGCGATGAGCAGGGACAAGCTGGTTGAGAAGGGTCGACAGGTGCGCAGATGGGAAATGCACCGGCGGCCGAATGAAACTCTGGAGAGTCTCGCGGAAAAGATCAACCCGATCGTGCGAGGCTGGATGACCTACTGGGGAAGGTTCTACCGGACCGAGATGGATCCCCTCCTCAGGCGTATCAACACCTACCTGATGCGCTGGGCCCGAAAGAAATACAAGCGGTTGCGTGGATTCAAGCGCCTGCACGCGTGGTGGAAAGGGGTCACCCAAAGGGAACCCGGACTATTCGCGCACTGGGCATGGACTCACCGCTTCAACACGGCTGGATGGTAAGAGCGGAGTGACGGGAGACTGTCACGCTCCGATCTGTGGGGGCCCGGGGCTGCGATGCCCCGGGCTACCCGACCCGCGCT
>NZ_BAAHAR010000110.1:0-1992 GCF_054777395.1 Nocardiopsis oceani | reverse complement strand
TGGCCTTGGCGACCAGTTCCGCGACCAGGGCCTCGTCCGACCTGCCAGTATCCGTCTTGACCTGCGTCTTGTCACTCATGGTGCACTCCTACCCTCTTGGAGTTACACCCTTATCTATACAGTCCCGGTCCTGTTGCCGGGCGTTCCTAGCGGTGGTGGCAGGAGGGGCAGGCGGGTCGGGTCAGGCGGGCGTAGGCGGCGGTGGTCAGGGCCAGTCCGGCTCCCCAGATGACGTAGGCGCCGACGCTGACCCAGTAGAACCAGTCGGGGTAGCCGGGGCCGTAGGCGGCGGTGCCGTGCAGGAGGAGGCCGCCGAGGTTGAGGCCGAAGTAGAGGTTGATGCCGATGGCGGCGAAGAGGGCGGGTCCCAGGACGAGCATGCGGGGGACGGGGCGGTGGGACAGGTGGGGGATCCATGCGGGCCAGGTGCGTCCGAAGCGGTGGACTAGGGCCAGGGGGAGCAGGATGCCGGCGGCGCTGAGGAGCAGGACGAGTGCGGCCATGACGGCGGCGGCGCCGAGGGGGTCGTTGGGGCTGAGGGGGCTGTCGGTGCCGGTGGTGGCGGCTTGGGCGGCCAGGCGGGTCAGGCAGGCGGTGGCGGTGAGGTAGGCGGCGGCGTAGGCCCAGGTGGGTGTGGTGTCCAGGGCGGGGCGGGTGAGGGGGGTGCGTCCGCAGGTGGTGCAGAGGGCGATCCAGCGGTGGTGGGCGGCGCGGGTGGTAGCGGCCAGGAGGAGGGCCAGGGTGAGGGCGCCTAGGCGGGTGGTGATGGCCAGGGGGTGCAGGGGGATGCCGGAGGTGCCCAGGAGGAGGAGTCCGACGACGTCCAGGAGGAGGAGGACGGCGGTGGCGGTGGTCAGGGTGGCGGTGGTGGCCGCGGTGGCCAGCAGGAGGCGGGGTGTGCGTGGGGGGTGGGTGCGGGCTAGGGCTGGGGTGAGCAGGAGGGTGGCGGCGCCCAGGGTGATGATGCCCCAGTCGGAGGCGATGAGGAGGTCGTCGCCCATGGGTGGCAGGTGGGGGCGGGTGTCGGTGAGGGTCCAGTACAGGCGTAGGGCGGTGTAGAGGGCGGCCCAGGTCAGGGTGAGGCGGGCCAGGGTGTGGGGCGTGGCGGTGCTGGGTGCTGCGGTGGTGGTGGGCATGGTCCCAGCGTGGGGGTGGCCGGCCGGGCGGGGCTTCCCTCTGGGGTGGGGTGTGGCTCCCCCGTGCGGGGGAGGGGCTGTTTAGTCGTGGTCTTCGTCTTTGAAGGTGTCGACGAGGAGGCGGCGGGGGCCGGGGCCGGCGGTGGCGAGTTCGTCTTCGGGGTTGGAGAGCACGCAGGTGTCCAGGGACAGGCATCCGCAGCCGATGCATCCGGTGAGGTCGTCGCGGAGGCGGATGAGCTGGGAGATGCGTGCGTCGAGTTCGTCGCGCCATTGGGCGGAGACGTTGGCCCAGTCGTTGCGGGTGGGGGTGCGGTTCTCGGGGAGTTGGTCGAGAGCCTCGCGGATGCGGGCGAGGGGGATGCCGACGCGCTGGGAGATGCGGATGAAGGAGACGCGGCGCAGGGTGTCGCGGCGGTAGCGGCGTTGGTTGCCGGTGGTGCGGCGGCTGTGGATGAGGCCTTGGCGCTCGTAGAAGTGCAGGGCGGAGACGGCGACCCCGGCGCGTTCGGCGACCTGTCCGACGGTGAGTTCCTTGGTGATGGGCGGCACGGTGCCCATCTTAGGGCGTGGTGGGGGTGGTGTTCCGGTTGGTTTGGTGGGCGTAGAGGCGTGCGTAGGCGCCGCCGCGGATGAGGAGTTGGTGGTGGGTGCCGGTTTCGGTGGGGTGTCCGTGGTGGAAGAGGAGGATGCGGTGGGCGGTGCGGGCGAGGGTGGGTTGGTTGGTGAGGGTGAGGTGGGCGGTGTCGGGTGTGGGGTTGGGGGTGGGTGTGGTGGGTTGGTTGATGAGGAGGAGGTGGGCTCCGGTGTGGTGGGCGTAGAGGGTGCGGGCGTGGTGGATGTGGGGGGTGAGTGC
>NZ_BAAHAR010000109.1:0-2168 GCF_054777395.1 Nocardiopsis oceani | reverse complement strand
CAGCAGCTGGGAGACGTCGACGACCTCGAGCGACTCCTTGGCCTCACCGGAGGACTTCTTCTCGTTGATCGCGTCGCCGAGCATGACCTGACAGAACGGGCACGCGGTGGAGACGGTGTCCGGGTTGGTCGTCAGCGCCTCGTCCACACGCTCGGTGTTGATGCGCTTGCCGATCCGCTCCTCCATCCACATGCGGGCACCACCGGCGCCGCAGCAGAAGCCGCGCTCCTTGTGCCGGTGCATCTCCTGCGTCTTGACACCCGGCACCTGGGCCATGATGTCGCGCGGCGGCGTGTACACCTTGTTGTGGCGGCCCAGGAAGCAGGGGTCGTGGTAGGTGATGTTCTCGTCGACGGAGTTCACCGGGGTCAGCTGGCCCTCGTCCACGAGCTTGGCCAGCAGCTGGCTGTGGTGGATGACCTCGTAGGTCCCACCCAGCTGCGGGTACTCCTTCGCGAGCGTGTTGAAGCAGTGCGGGCAGCTGGCCACGATCTTGGTGACCCCCGCCTCGTTCAGCGTCTCCACGTTCTGCTGGGCCAGCATCTGGAAGACGTACTCCATGCCCAGGCGGCGCGCCGGGTCACCGGTGCAGGCCTCCATGCCGCCCAGGACGGCGAAGTTGACGCCCGCGATGTCCAGCAGCTCGGCGATGGCCTTCGTGGTCTTCTTGGCGCGGTCCTCGAGGGCGCCGGCGCAGCCGACCCAGAAGAGGTACTCGGTGTCCTCGGGCATCTTGTCGTCGACGACCTGGACCTCAACCGGGTTCTCCTGGTTGGCCAGCTCCTCGATCCAGTCCATGCGCCGGTCCTCGGCCATACCCCAGGGGTTGGCCTTGTTCTCAAGGTTCTTGAGGAGGGTGTTGGCCTCGGACGGGAAGTTGGACTCGACCATCACCTGGTAGCGGCGCATGTCCAGGATGTGGTCGATGTGCTCGATGTCCACCGGGCACTGCTCGACACAGGCACCGCAGTTGGTGCAGGCCCACAGCTCGTCCGGGTGGATGACGCCGCCTTCTTCCTCGGTGCCGACCAGCGGCTTGTTGAGGAGGGCGAGCACGTCGACGCCGGAGTGGCTGTTGTCGGGGGCCTCGGTGAGCGTCTCCTCGGTGATGCCCTTGAGGAGGTACGGGGCCTTCTCGAAGCTGTGCTGCTGCAGGTCGAGGATGAGCTTCTTCGGCGAGAGCGGCTTGGCGGTGTTCCAGGCGGGGCACTGCGACTGGCAGCGGCCGCACTCGGTGCAGCTGGAGAAGTCGAGGAGGCCCTTCCAGGTGAAGTCCTCGATCTTGCCGGCGCCGAACGGGTCCTCGTCCGGGTCGGCCTCCTCGAAGTCGAGGGGCTTCTTGCCGGAGGCGTCCATCATCTGCTTGGCGGCGCCGAGGGTCGGAGCGCCGTCGGCGTTGCGCTTGAAGAAGATGTTGAACGGGGCGGTGAAGCGGTGCCAGCCGATGCCCATGGTGAGGTTGAAGTACAGCACCACGAAGAACGCGTAGCTGATGATCAGCTTGAACGCGGCGACCAGGGCGATGGCGGGCTCGGCGACCGCGGCGTCGGTCGGCATGAGGGCGCCGAAGGCGTGGGAGACCGGGGTGGCCCAGACCGGGAACGGGAAGTCCTCGATGGCGACCTTGAGGCCGCGGATCACGAAGATCGAGATCAGCAGGGCCCACAGGTAGGCCTCGACGTAGTACGCGGTCCACGTCTTGGAGTTGTAGAACCGCGAGTCGCGGCCCTTGCGGTGGGGGCCGTTGAGCAGGCGGTAGACGGTGAGGCCGATGATGCCCGCGAGGCTGGTGGCCGCGATGACCTCGATGGCCAGCCCGAAGACGGTCCAGTCGTAGATCACCGGCAGCTTGAAGTGCGGGTCGAAGACCTCGCCCTGGGCCTCGATGACCGTGAAGAAGAGCAGCGGGAACGAGACCATCACGAACCAGTGGGCCACACCCACCCACGGCCGCTTCAGCATCCTCGTGTGCCCGAGGATCTCGATGAGCGTCATGGTGAGCCGCTTGCCCAGCGACTCCGTCCGCTCCGGCTCCGCCGCTCGGCCCACACTCACGGTCCGCCAGATCTGGTACGAACCCAGAGCGAACAAGGCGAGCGCGACCACGGCGAAGACCGAGGTGATGATGCCCAGTGTCAAATACAGAGGATGCATCGCCGGAGGCCTCC
>NZ_BAAHAR010000108.1:0-2608 GCF_054777395.1 Nocardiopsis oceani | reverse complement strand
TGTGCGCGTAGTACAGGCCCTTGGCCACGGACTTCCAGTCGTCGCCGAAGCGCCACGGGGAGTGGGGGTCGCCCTCGGCGTCGGCGTACTTGTGGTGGCGGCGGTGGTCGGCCACCCACTTGATGACACTTCCCTGGAAGGCCATGGTCCCGGCCAGTGCCAAGGCGATTCGGAGCGGGCGCTTGGCCTTGAAGGAACCGTGGGTGAAGTAGCGGTGGAAGCCGACCGTGATGCCCAGGCCGCCGATCAGGTAGTAGACGGCACCGATCGTGATGTCCACCCAGGTCAGAGCCCATCCCCAGGCGAAGGGCGCCGCGGCGGCCAATGCCAGCAGCGGGATCAGGGCGTAGCCGAACACAGTGAGCCGCTCCGCGCGGCTGCGTTCCTCCGGATCCAGATCGTGTTCGAGCCCGCCGTCGCTCCGGGGTTCCGCGTCGGGCCGGGTGGATGGGCTCTGGGGGGTCGTGGACATCTCTCACCTCATGGCTGTGCGCATTGCGACTTACGGTTGCGTAACTTACGATACCGAAACCTACGGTATCGTAAGTAGCTGCCCGGGTTCGAGTGTACGTACGTTCAAATCGAGCGTCAATGCTCGTGGGGAAACCCATGGCGAAGAGGAGAGCCGCCCGGCGCGCCGGGCGGCTCTTTCGGTCAGAACACCTAGTTGACCTGGGCGTCGGTGTAGACGTCTCCCGGCTCCATGCCCTCCAGCCCGAACAGGTCGCTGACGGTCACGAAGTGGTACCCCTCGTCGTGCAGCCCTTCGAGGACGTCGGGGATGGCGTCGACGCTGGTCTCATGGATGTCGTGGAACAGGACCACGCTGCCGGGCTTGGTCTCGGTGAGCGCGTGGCCGGCCACTTCGCCGGTGTCGCGGCTCTGCCAGTCCATGGTGTCCACGTCCCACAGGATGATCGGGTGCTTGCTGGCTCCGCGTACGGTTCCGTCCAGCGCGCCGTAGGGCGGGCGCATGGTCAGGGGGTCCTCGCCGGTGACCTCCCTGACGGCCTCGTCGGTGCGGTCCAGGTCAGCACTCACTTCGTCGGCGGACAGGGTCGTGAGGTCGTCGTGCTTCCAGGTGTGGTTGCCCATCTCGTGGCCGTCGGCGTGGGTGCGCTCCACGATCTCGGGGAACTCACTGACCAGGGATCCCAGCACGTAGAAGGTGGCTTTGGCGTCGTAGTCGTCGAGCATGTCCAAGAGGTCTTCGGTGTGTTCGCCGGGGCCGTCGTCGAAGGTCAGCGCCACGCACTTGAGCTGCTCGCAGTGCAGGGTGTGGCCCTCCGCGCTCAGGGACCCGTCGAAGGGGAAGTCCTCAGTGTCGGCGTTGCCGGCGACGGCGGCGCTGCGGGCCTGGTAGCCGAGCTCGGAGAGCACGTCCTCGGCCTCCTCCGGCTCGACCGGCAGGAGGACCTCGTCGACCCGTCCGGCGCCCGGGACCTCGCTGGGGTCCATGCGCACGGCCATGCCGCCGGCGGAGCTGAAGGCCAGGTCGGCCAGTGGAGAGGCCGACCAGCGCTCAGCGGCCTCCCAAGCCTCCTCCGAGTCGGTCAGGTCGGCGTCGCCGGGCTCGGGTGCCTGGTCCGCGGAACCGTCCTCCCCGTCGTCGGCCGAACCGTCGTCCCCGTCCTCCGCATCCCCGTCCTCCGCATCGCCGGTCTCTTCCTCGGGGGGTTCGGATGCGGCGGCCGAGACGGAGTCGGCCTCGGCGTCGGCGCGCACGGCGATCTCGCCGATGACTCCGGGCAGCTCCTGCAGCGGCATGTCGTAGCCGTCCTGGAGGACGTCTGCGACCGCCAGGTGCGCGGCTTCCAGAGCTTCCTCGTCCTGGAACAGGGAGGTCCACGGCAGCACGTCGTCGCTTGCGGCGGAGTACCAGAACGTGGAGGACTCGGTGCCGCCGTCGCGCACGCCCGAGGAGTGGGAGGTGACCCTGGCCCCGAGCACGTCGTCGGAAACGGCGAGGAGGTCCACGTCCTGGGTCAGTTCGGGGCTGCCGCGGTCGGACAGGTTCTCCAGGAACGCGGTTTGGCGCTCGGTCATCGCGGTCCGGGTCGCCATGGTCAGCGGGTGTGACTCGCCTAGGACCGGATACCGGTAGCGCACGGTGCTGTTGTCGGCCTCCACTGAGACGGTGCGGGTCTCCAGCGCATCCAGGGCGTCCGGTGAGAACTCGATGGTCTCGGCGTAGGGCAGGGCGTTCTCCACAGCGTGACAGCCTGGGATCAGCAGCAGACCCAGGGCGGCGCTGAGGGTGAGTTTTCGTCGCAGAGAGGTGACAGCCACGAGGGGACCATATCGGAGCCGTGGCGCCGAAAGATAACCTGAGGGCGATGGTGTGGTTTCTCAGCGTGATAAAGCGCCCCTTTTCGGTTGCAAAGCGAATTTTATCGCGCGCCCCGCGCCCGCGCGTGTCACCTGATCTCTCGGATTCCTCCCCGGCCTTCAGGCCGGGGAGGAATCCGCTCTCCCGCGTAACGGGTCAGGTCAAGCCGATGCGCCGCCAGGCGAACCGGCGCCTCCCAGCGCGGTCTCCAGCAGGTACACGATCTCTGAGTTGATGGACCGCCGGTCGTGCCTGGCCTGGTCGGCCAGACGCGCGTGC
>NZ_BAAHAR010000107.1:0-2658 GCF_054777395.1 Nocardiopsis oceani | reverse complement strand
TGCCGTGGCCGGTGCGTTCGGCCCGCTCCACGATGTGCTTGGAAATCTGGTGGTTGACGTCCCGCGCTCGCCGGGCCTCCTTGCGGCGCTGGCGCTTGAGCAGGCGTTTGGCGCTCTTGGTGTTCTTGGCCTGCAGCTTGGCGCGCAACCGGTTTTGCCGCTTGCGGTACCGGTTGAGCTGGCGCCCGGCGTAGCGTTGGCCGGTGGAGGTGGTGGCGATCTCCACGATGCCCAGGTCCACCCCCGCAAACCCCGAAGGCTCCTCGTTCAGCCGAGCCTCGGGCACCTCACAGGTGGCGGCCAGGTACCACTGCCCGTCCTGGTGCATCAGGTCGCTCTCCCCCTGCTGATACTGGGCCAGGAGTTTGAGCTGGTCGGGTGAGGAGGTGAAGGCCAGGTTCTTCATCCGCCCTTGGGTGGTCCAGATCGAGACCGTGCGCGCATCCATCTGCCAGGACAGACACCGCGCATCGAAAGGCTGGGCCGCCTCCGGGCGGAAACTGATCGCCGTGGACTCGGCGCGCTGGCGGCGCGGCGAACCCGCGCGTCCCAGGTGTCCGGCCTTTAGATGGGCGGCCCGGGTGGTGTAGGCGTCGGCGACCTTGCCGATCACCCGCACCGTCGGCTGGGCCGACAGGGCGAAGGAGGATTTGAGGTCGGCGTAGACCGCTTTCTGGAGGGCGTACTTGTTCCGGGCCCCGGTCGCTTGGGCGATCTGTGAGGCGTGGTTGGCGGCCCGGTTACAGGCATGCAGGGTCTCCTGCAGAGCCCGCGCCTGTTCAGGCGAGGGCAGGAGTTTGACCCGCACCACCAGCTTCATGGTCGAACACACTAACGACCCACCGACTGCTGGTGGGGCCAAACGACGAAACTGGTCTGCGATGGGCGATGCAACTGTCACAGACCGCCACCTTCCTCGAAGCGGGCAGGGCGATTCCTCCCGGGCGTGAACGCCCGGGCATCGTCGCCCAAAACTGGTGAATTGCAGCTCTTGCACCCGTAGGGGACCCTCTCCCAGTTGTCTTGTACCTCATCCGGGTGCCCCACGACCGCGTGCATCCGCCCCTCCGCGCATGATTCCGGGTTTGCGGCCCACGCCGTGACCCAGCGTGGGATCATCGGAGTAGAGCCCCTAATCGAGGAGACCCGGTGCGCGTCATCGCCCCCTGGCCGCTAGCGGCCGGACTTGCCTGTTCTGCGACTACCTCAGCAGGTCCGGGGCCACTGAGGGTGAGAGCCCGATGTACCGCACGGGTCGCGACGGCTAACCCGACCCCGCCCAGCCGCGCACAACTTCAGGAGTTCCGGTGACTCTCTCCCCAGCCCCGCCCACCCCCGAACCTCCCGCCCCGGCCACGCCGATCCGCGTGATGGTCGTGGACGACCACGCCCTCTTCCGCCGTGGACTGATGTCGGTGCTCGATGACGAGAACGACATCGACGTGGTGGGTGAAGCCGGAGACGGCGACGAAGCCGTGCAACGCGCCGAAACCTCGCGCCCGGACGTGATCATCATGGACGTGTGGATGCCGCACTCCACGGGGATCGAGGCCGCCCCCCGCATCCGCGCCGCCGTGCCCGGCGTGAAGTTCGTGATGCTCACGATGAGCGAGGACCAGTCGGACCTGTTCGAGGCGTTGAAGGCGGGGGCGTCCGGATACCTGCTGAAGGATGTCGCGGTCACGGACATGGCAGGGGTGGTGCGTTCGATCGCGGCCGGGCGTACGAGCGTGCACGCGGGGATGGCGGCGAAGTTGATCACGGAATTCGCCGAGCTCGCCAAACAGGACAGCGGGCCGGCGGAGAAGATGGTCCTGCCGCAGCTCACCGGGCGTGAGAGCGAAGTGCTCCGGTTGGTGGCGCAGTCGAAGAACAACCGGGAGATCGGCGAGCGGCTGTTCATCACGGAGAACACCGTCAAGAACCACGTGCGCAACATCCTGGAGAAGCTGCAGGTGCACTCGCGTACGGAGGCGGCGATCTACGCGGTACGGGCCGGTTACTGAGCTCGGGCACCGGGCACGCGGTGGTGAACTGGTTGCTTGGATATGCTCGGGAAGTATTTGGGTCGCGTCCCGCGCCCGCAGGGACCTCTCCTGGAGTAGGTGAGACGTATGGTTTCGAACTCAGCGCGGCACATCGGAAGCGCTGACGGCGCACTTTTCCCTATGCCACCATTGACGGAGCAAGCCTTGCGCGTTGCTGTGCGTCGACTGGATCTTGCCGCTGGTGTTCATTTCGACGAAGAATTTCACCAGGCATGGGAGGAAGCCATTCAAACGGACAGTACAGTTCCTATGCACACGTTCTTGCATCGGTGGGGAGTATTTGTGGAACTGAGAAGGTTCCCACGCCGTGCTGCGAGATTGCATGACCTGGAGCGGGCTGTCGGGGAGGCTGAGGACCTCGTGAAGGCGCGGAAATCCGCAGGTGAGATCGCAATGATGATCGACGAAGCTACGCGCAAGGTTCAGCGGTGACCAACTGGACTTGGGAGTATCTGCCCGACGCCGAGCATGTTGTTGGTGGCCTTGTGACTGTTCAGGTGTCCCGGAGAAGGATCAGACGGTTTCGGGCATCCAGCACCGGCCCTCGGCCAGGTGGACCAGGGCGTCGAACATACCGATGCCGTGCTTGGCCGCGGTCGCTACATAGGAG
>NZ_BAAHAR010000106.1:0-3219 GCF_054777395.1 Nocardiopsis oceani | reverse complement strand
CCTGCCCCCATGTGCGGCCCAGGCGCTCAACGGTGATGCTTGGCCCGTTGGGGAAGCGGAAGGAGGGCTTCCAGTGGTGTTTGGGCCGGAAGTTGACGTTGAAGGTGCCGTGCTCGGTGCAGGCCCGGTCCAGGTCTTTGAGGGTCTGCTGCAGGATGTGCGCGGGGGCCGCCCGCAGCCAGGTCTCTTCGGCCTTGGCCTGGGCCAGCTGCCCAGCTTGGAGGTGGTAGCCGCAGTAGGGGGCGGCATAGCCGCGCTGCCACCGGTCCCTGATGTGGCGGCGCTGGGCCAGGGCGGTGTTCCACACCGCACGGCAGATATCGCCGTACTCGGCGCACTGGCCAGCCTGGGCGTCGGTGAGCGCCAGCCGGTACCGGAATCCAGTCAGCACAGCACACACCTCCCCTGTTGATCTTGGATAGGACCGTAGTGGGAGGGTGTGACATTTCTAGGTGGGGGCGGCTATCCCCGCCCTGAAGGGGCGGGGTCTGCACCGCCAAAAAACCAGATCAAAGACGCGCCAAGCGGACCCGAACACAGCAGTGGGGCGGCCGCCGGACGTACCGGTGACCGCCCCACAGGGTCTTGGGGGTTAGGGGTGGAGGTGGGGGTGAGTGGATCGGTGGTGGAGGAGGTGAGCGGTTAACGCACCGCGCTGCCGAGGAGGGCCGCCCACTCTGTGGAGGGGAAGGAGAGGTAGCCCAGGTCCCGCTGCGTGGAGTCACGCACGGCGAACCGCTGGGGCTCGTTCAGGACGGGACCGGCTTCGACACAGCTACGCCCGCCGTCGGGACTGTAGCTACTGATGTGCCAGCCGATCTCGACGCAGTTGCCGCCGCTGTTCATGCTGTAGCTGCTGGTGCGCCAACCTTTGACGGCTGACGTGTCGCGGTTCATTACTGATTCCTCTCCAAGGCCGCGATGAACGCGGCCGAGTCCTCAGGACTCAAGCTCATCCCTCGCAGCCGATCGTAAGTGGCGGCCTGTCCAACTGCGGCATCGGACTCCATGTAGAAACCACCTGCAGGGCTAACAGCGTAGGCAATCAGGGGAAACGGGTCAGCCATGTGGATCAGTCGGAACCCGCCATCAGGGCTCACCAAGGCACCTGATTCGAAAGTGATCACTCGAATTTTGACGTTGGTTCGCTCCAGCTGAGCGAGCAGGTGCCTGAGCTGATCCCTCATCACTTCCCACCCACCCACGACGCGGCGCAGGGCGGCCTCCTCAACGAGAATCTCCAGCTCTGTGGCGTTCTCACCTTCGAGAACCCGCTGCCGTGACATCCTGAGCTCGACGCCTCGTTCGATCTGAGCGGATGAATCATGCGGGTTGGCAGCACGAAACAGTGCTTCCGCGTATGCGGGTGTCTGCAACAGCCCGTTGATAGGCGTTACGTCAAACGCCTGGATACGCTCGGCGCGGCTCTCCAACCACATGTAGTCAACGAACCAGTCCGCCACCTCAGACGAGTACTTCTCCCACCAGCCGGTCTTACTGATTTCGCTGGAGAGCCTGAGAAGGGCTGCCCGCTGCCGCTCGCCTTCCACTCCGTAGAGGTCCATCAGCGCCAGCACCTCAGGCTCGCGGACGGGCAGGGCACCCGACTCGAACTTGCTGATAGCGGAGAAGCTTCGCTGCAAGTACTCAGCCGTATCCGTGAGCTTGAGACCGTTCTGTTCCCGCAGCTCTTTCAGCATCTTCCCCAGCCACTGCGCACGCAGGGTCGGCTTCCGCTTGGGCATCCGCATCTCCCTGAAGCTGTCTAGGAAAATTGTACCTACAGCTTGACTAATGACTTGACCTAGATCAGCCTAGCACTAGGTGAGGCAGGTCTCACAGGGTGCGAGCACTCTTCAGCGCCCTGCCCGCTGAAACACAAGCAGCCGCCTGGGGTGGGAACACGAGTTGGTCCCTCTACACCCACCTCAGGCGGCCTAAGAGGACGGAGCGCCATGAACGACGTTCACATCCCTACACCTATTGTTCCGCAAGACTGGGACAAGGTCGACACCTCCATCGACGACGAGGACCCGCTGGTCCTCTCGCCCGAGCAGTTCATGCGCTACTGCGCCGCCATCCGCGACCTGCTCCGCGCCACTGGCCTGCGGGTTCAGGATTTCGACCGGAAGACGCCGGACTTCCTGGTCGTCGATGACGAGGACCTGAGCATGCAGGTCAAGCTGGACCCCGACCGCATCGGCAGCGTCGAGCTCACCATCGGCGAGGACATGGCGGACCTGTCCACCACCGTCCAAGCCGCCAGCCACCTCGTCCGCCTCTTCGAACTCGGCCGCACCTTCGACCGAGCACGCACCCAGCTCGGCTGACCAGCCGCCTCCAAGCTGCACTTCAGGCCCCACCCACCCCCGGGGTGGGGCTGCCCCAACTTCCGCCCCCGCGTGCGCGGGACCCACTCCTGACTGGTGGGTTCGTAGGGTGTTTGTTTCCTTCATCGCATGCGCTCTGAACTGCTAAAAGAAACTCTGTATGCACGTGCACCTCTTGCCGAGAACGTGCGTCTTACATCTCGCAAGCCGCACCTCTTCCCCGGCCCAGGGCCCCGGCCGTTCCTGTACTCCCTGCTAGCCCTGGAGCCCTCCGTGTTGACACTATTACGCTCGGCCGCCCTCATCGGAGGCGCCGCCCTCGCGCTCTCCCTCGCCGCCCCCGCCGCCGCGGACCCCGCCGACACCGGCGCCTACGTCACCTTCAGCGACAGGTGTGACGGCACCGATGTCACCGCCGTCTCCGGTGACGGCGGTGAGCTGGACGCCAACTACGACTGGTCCGCCAGTACCGAGAAGGGCGACGACTGGGCTGAGACACTGGTGCCCGGTCAGGCCGCCTCCGGTTTCTACGAGACGGACGCGGGCGAAATCAGCGTCACCTACACCAACGAGCACGGCCACGAAGGTCAGGTGTGGACGCACACCTGGTCCGAGCCCGCAGAGTGCTCCGAAGACGGCAACGGCCACGACAACGGCATCAGTGACGACGACGGCATCGATGACGAGAACGGTGACGTCGAACCGTCACTCATGGGGCACCTCGAAGTCGAGTCCACCTGTGACGGACTCGCCCCGCAGATCGGGACTGTATAGATAAGGGTGTAACTCCAAGAGGGTAGGAGTGCACCATGAGTGACAAGACGCAGGTCAAGACGGATACTGGCAGGTCGGACGAGGCCCTGGTCGCGGAACTGGTCGCCAAGGCCAA
>NZ_BAAHAR010000105.1:0-3407 GCF_054777395.1 Nocardiopsis oceani | reverse complement strand
TTGGCCTTGGCGACCAGTTCCGCGACCAGGGCCTCGTCCGACCTGCCAGTATCCGTCTTGACCTGCGTCTTGTCACTCATGGTGCACTCCTACCCTCTTGGAGTTACACCCTTATCTATACAGTCCCTCTTCACAGCCATCCGCACCGCCATCTTGCCCAATGTGCGTGATGTCGGCCAGCCGCGTCCACAGCCGCTACGAAAGCTGTCTGGCTGGCACCCCCATCTGAGCCCAAGAAGCCATCATCCACCTGCAGGTGCACCGGTTCTGCTGCGACCAGGACACCTGCAAGCAGGAGATATTCGCCGAACAGATCCTCGGCCTGGTGGAGGTCTCCAGCGGTCACCTGCTTCCCGATAAGTACTACTGCCTCTCACACGACCGGAAAGCCGAGTGGCGTGGGCTGAGCAGGCAGGGCGTCCCGGACCTGTACCCCCGAGGCGTGGCGGGAAGAGAATGAGGAGGTGGGCACCTGTGTTTTCCGCGACCTGAACAACGGCGACTACGGGACCGGGCCCGTCCCCGACCAGCAGCTCCGCTACGACCGCGCCGTCACGGACGTCTGCGCACGCCTGGACGACATGGAGGAGCGCTTGTCCCATGGACGCTACCTCGTGGGTGACCGCGTCACCATCACCGACATCCGCCTCTGCGCGACCTATTCCAGACTCCTGGGTCCGGCGACACTACACACTTCGACTACATTCGCGTCCACTGCTACGTTTTCGGGGCATCAACCCGACGCGGATTGTCATGGTCGGTCCTGGCTGACGAACGGGTGCCCGCGCTGGACCGAGCCCGGTGTCCCCAGGCGCCCGGGCCACCGAAGCCGACCGTCAGGACAGGGGCAACGGAATAGTCGAGCCCACGGCCTTGGTCTCCAGGTAGGTCTCCAGCCCCTCGCGTCCGCCCTGGCGCCCGATCCCGCTGGCCTTGTACCCGCCGTAAGGCGAGTCGGCGCCGTAGAAGGTGCCGCCGTTGACCGTGAACGAGCCCGTGCGTACGCCGCGGACTACCCGTGCGGCGCGCTCGGGGGTGGCGCTGAACACGGTGCCCGATAGGCCGTAACGGCTCTCGTTGGCCAAGTGGATGGCATCCTCGTCGTCGTCGAAGGGAGTGACGGCCAGAACTGGGCCGAACACCTCTTCCTGGGCGATGGTGGAGGTATTGTCCACGTCGACGATGAGGGTGGGCTCCACGAAGAACCCTTCGCCCTGGTTGGTGGGCGCGTGCCCGCCGACCAGGATGCGTCCGCTCTTCTCCGTGCGCACTGTCTCGATCAGGTCGAGGATGCGGTCGCGCTGGCGGGCGCTGACGATAGGCCCGATCAGGATGGATGGGTCGGTGGGGTCCCCATAGGAGATTTCGGTGAAGAAGGCCACCAGCGCCGCGACCGCCTCGTCGTAGTGCGAGCGGTGCACCAGCATCCGGGTGGGTAGTGCGCACCCCTGTCCCGCGTGCATGCAGGCCGCCACGGCGTTAGTGAACACAGCGGTCTGCAGGTCGGCGTCGTCCAGGACGATGCTTGCGCTCTTGCCGCCCAGTTCGAGCAGGGTGCGCTTGAAGGTAGACGCGCTTTTCTCCAGGACTAGCTGTCCTGTGGCTGTGGACCCGGTGAAGGAGACCATGTCCACGCACGGGTCGCTGAGCAGTCTCTGGGCGCCCGCGCGTTCGCGTGTGGTGAGCACGTTGACGACGCCGTCGGGAATATCAGTTCGTTCCTTGATGAGGCGTCCGACGCGAGCGGCGTTCCATGGCGTTTCGGATGCGGCTTTGACGATCACCGTGTTGCCAGTGGCCAGGGACGGGCCGAGCTTGTTCACGAGGATCTCGAACGGAAAATTCCAGGGGAGGATGGCGGCCACTACCCCGATAGCCTCCTTGAGTACCCATCGGTGGCTGATGGTCCCCATGCGCTCGGTGTCCTCGTTGCGCCAGACCCAGGGGATGGACTCAATCGCCTGCGCGGGCCACAGCAGTCCGTCGGAGAGGGGCCAGTCGAGTTGGGCTGTGTACGTGGTCGACACGGGTGCGCCGACCTCAGTGACCAGCTCGGCGCGCAGCTCTTCCTGCTCCTCGACGATGGCGTCATGCAGCTGGCGCAGGCAGCGCTGGCGGAAGGCGTGGTCGGTACTCCAATCGGTGGTGTCGAAGGCGCGCCGCGCTGCGACGATGGCCTCTTCGACGTCGGCGGGGGAGGCGTCGGCCATCACGCCCGCCACCTGACCGGTGGCCGGGTTGAGGACGTCGAGGGTCTTACCGTTTTCGGCCGGGCGGAGTCGCCCGTCGATGAGGAGCCGCTGCTCGTGGGTGGGGTTCGCCTGGTTCATCGGTGTCTCCTACAGCTCGGGAACGGAGAGCTGACCGGTAGTGACACCGCTGGTGCCGCCGCCGTCGGTGAGGATGGGGGCGCCGGTGATGGCGCCTGCACGGTCGCTGTTGAGGAAGAGCAGCACGTCGGCCTGCTCGCGCGGGGTCTGGTGTCGTCCCAGGGCGATCGGATAGTTGTCCATGAACCTTTCACTGGTCGTGGCCACGAAGTCGGGGGACATGGGCGTAGCCGTGGGGCCGGGTAGGATGGCGTTCTGTCGGATGGCGCGCTTGGCCAGGATCGTGGACGACCACATGGTCCACACGATCAAGGCTTCCTTCGACGCTGAGTAGGGGTGCCAGCTGTAAGTGTCAGGGTTCGCTTCGAACCACGCCTTGGCCGCCGCGTAGTCGGCGGTCTGGGCGAGCTCCTTCCAAGGCCCGAGACGGTCGGCCCACCTGACCCCGCCTTGTGAGGTGACGGTGGAGATGGTGCCGCCGTCGGGCATGCGCTCGGTCACGCGGTCTGTAAGGTGGCGGACCCCGGCGTAGTTGATGAGCATCGTGTCCAACTGCGAGGTGTGGTTGCCGGGCACCCCCACGCAGTTGAAGAGGGTGTGGATTGGTCCGCTTATCGCGGCCAGGGCGCTGTCGATCGCGTCGGGGTCCTTCAAATCGGCGTTTTGGTGGCTGGCGACCTTGACCGAGGGCTCCTTGAGGTCGAGGACATGGACCTCGGCCCCGAGTTCCACGAGTCCCTCGACGACGGCAGCTCCCATTCCGGAGCCACCGCCTCCGGTGACCACTGCGGTGCGGCCGTCGTACTCGTAGTCGTTGACGAACATGGTTGCCCTCCTGGGGGTCTCGTTGGTGCGCGGGCAGTCTGTTTTCTGCACGTGGGGACACCGTTCGTGTTGTCAGGGTTCATGTGGCTCAATCCCGCTGATTAACCGGGATTGACCGAACGCAACAGCAGCTGGGAGACGTCGACGACCTCGAGCGACTCCTTGGCCTCACCGGAGGACTTCTTCTCGTTGATCGCGTCGCCGAGCATGACCTGACAGAACGGGCACGCGGTGGAGACGGTGTCCGGGTTG
>NZ_BAAHAR010000104.1:0-3599 GCF_054777395.1 Nocardiopsis oceani | reverse complement strand
TGCCACGCCACGAAGGTTACCTACGAGCAGGTTCTTAGTGACCCTTTCACCCCACCGCGAACGGCATACCGCCAGGTCAGCGCGCTACCGATACGAAAATCTCCCACCCTTGGGTGAACTCAGGTCTTAGTGACCCTTTCACCCCACCGCGAACGGCATACCGCCAGGTCAGCGCGCTACCGATACGAAAATCTCCCACCCTTGGGTGAACTCAGGGGCGAACGTGGCCTGGTTCTGCCAGCCGCTGCCGAACCGGCCGCCGAAGTCGACGAACCAGCGGTACGCCTGGATCGGCGGGAGGAAGGACGGGGACTGGGGGTCAGCCGACACCACCGGCAGCGGGCCGACCGCATCGTCGGGAGCCGCCAGCACGTCCCCGTCCAGGAGGCGCCG
Source organism: Nocardiopsis oceani (assembly GCF_054777395.1). Lineage (NCBI taxonomy): Bacteria > Bacillati > Actinomycetota > Actinomycetes > Streptosporangiales > Nocardiopsidaceae > Nocardiopsis > Nocardiopsis oceani. Next base: position 3,206 of record NZ_BAAHAR010000104.1, on the reverse strand, counting down.
TTTGATCTTCAGGAAGATCGCACCGTCCGGATCGTCGGGCGCACCGCTCTCACCGAAGGCGGGGGCCTGGCCGACAACGGCGCTGACCCGGTCGTCCGCGGCCGCCACCACCAGGGCGGCGTCGGCGCTCAGGCTGTCGCCCCACAGCGCGATCGATCCGGGCGGAGAGCCTGTATATGGCCTGCATGAGTGTCACCGCGCACATGGGTTTGGGCACCAATGGCAGCGAATCAGGAGGGTGGGATGACGTCGACAATGTCGATGACGTACACCAGCGTCTCGTCGCGCCCCACATCCACCGTTTCGTTGCCTCCAGAGCCATAGCCCATGTCCGGTGGGACGATCAGCATGACACGGCTGCCAGCTTTCACACCCTCCAGACCGTCCAGCCAGCCCTCGATCACCGAGGCCGGTTCCAGCGCGAAGTTCTTGGGAGACGCCCCGTACTCCCAGGTGGAGTCGAACTCTGCTCCGTCATCCCAGGTCAACGCTTGAAACTGGGTGATAACCGTGGACTCCGCCGTGGCGGACTCACCATTCCCCTCAACGAGGGTGGTCGTTGTCAGTTCTTCGGGAAGATCTGTGTCCGGCACGGTTAACTGAGGTTGCCGCCCCTGGGGGACGTGAACGTCCGGCAGCTCACCCTCGCCGTCGAAGACCGCCTCATTTTCCTCCTGGTCGACGGTCAGCCCTGCTTCGTAGCGATCCACGATGTCGTAGATGAACAGCGTCGAAGTGTCATGCTCATCGGCTTCCACCTCGCCTTCGGGGTCCGGGGAAAGCGCGGAATGGGACGGAGGGAACACCATTGCCAGGCGCGTTCCCACCTCTTCACCTTCAAAAGCCTCAGCTGCCTCAGGGGCTACTTCGGCCAATGCGGAAACGGAGAGCAGCAGGGGTGATTCCTCGTAGCTGGAGTAGGATTCGCGCACGTATCCGTCCGGTCCCCACTCATAGATCACCTGGTGGGATGCCACCAGGTCGTGCAGGGCGACTGTGCCCCCCGAGCCGCTGGTGATGACATGACTTTCCACGCTGTCGAAATCGGGGGCTTCAGGGAAGTCTACGGACGGGGTTTCTCCGACCTCCCCGGAGATTTCGGGGAATGTTCCCGTGGTGTCAGAAGAGTCGGACATGTCAGAAGTACAAGCAGTCAGCGCGACTAGCAGGAGAGCGGATACGCTGATGTACGGGTAGGCAGCCCGCGCAGATTTCGGACCCAGCGCAAGGGTGGGAGTGACAGCCACGACTACCGTCCAGATTTTTCTGCTACAGCCCACACTGAAACCCGCTCCCCTTCGGGAAAGCTGAAAACAACGCTGCGATCGACATTCTCTCCCTGCTGCACTGATGTGCATCTGCGGGGATCAACCAATTCCGTTTCGCCAATGAAGTGCCGCTCGCGCTGTTCCTCATTCAGTTCACCGTCAGGCACGGGAAGATAGTTGCCAATATTTCCGCTCCGGCAGAAATCTGCGGCACTTTCTTCGCTAGGCAAGGTGAAGGTGGTAACATACGTCGGAAACGAGTCGACTTCGCCTACAGAGAATACCTCGACGGACTCGGCAGACTCGGGAATCTCAGCTCCAGAGAGCTCCTCAAAGTCGCTCTGCTCCGCTTCTGCCGTGGGCTCAGACTCGGGTTGGTTGACCTCTTCAGTCCCGAAACAACCAGCCAGGAGCATGGTCAACAGCACGACCAGTGCAGGCACGGTGCTTCTTGGTGTCATCATATGTTCACCTGGTCCCTGGGCCGCTTGAAGACTCGTAGTGCCGCCCCTCGTCTGAAGTATAGGATCCGCTACGCCTAACCGTGTCAGAGGCCCCATACATGGTGAACTCCTGGGCCAAGCCTGCTCGATGGAGCTCTGCCAGCTCCTCGTCATCCACATCACCGATGAAAGGAATCGTGACCCCCAAGCCCCCGTCGTCAACGCCATGCCAATCGTACTGGTCTCTCATATGGACTTGCGCCTCCATATCGTAGGACCAGCTCCCGTCGTCCTCACGGGTTACCGTAATTTCCCCTGTCTGACTGTAAGCCCATGTCCCTGCCGCGTAATACCAGTCCTGTCCGTCTTCATGCAGGTTCCCTGTATGCTGCGCCCAATCAGTTCTGATCGGGAAAGTGTAGGGTCCACTTCCACCCTCTTCCTCGGCCTGATTAATCGCATCTTCGATAAGGGCAAGCTGCTGTGTCTCGGTGTCAGAGCTAAACCGGTCGACAGTATTCAGCATATGGTCAACGTTCTGCTCAAGCGGTTCTCCGCTGTTCTCCAGGAAGTGCCTCATATTCCTGGCAGCATTACCCCGACCCACGAGACCCGCCACTGTGGCTATCCGCCCCCAAGCACGATGTGTCTCTTCGTGCTCCTCCGTGGGGTCCACGGATCCGTGTTCGTTGTGTTCATCGGGCGCATTCCACTCCAGCGGTTCTATTTCCTCCTCAGTTGAGGAACCCTCGACAAGCGGACCCAACCCGTTTTCGTCGAAATCCTCGTCAGGTTCGCCACCGGCCGTGCCATCCTCGTTGAGCTCCGTCTCGTACTCTTCGTCCCGGAGATCTTCGGCGTCGACATTAATGGACTCGGCTGCGGCGTTGAAGGACTCGTGGGTCGGCGTCGCCCCGTTGCCGGACTCAGGCTGGTAGAGCAGCACTTGCGTTTCGTAGTCCTCGGAGTCAGCCAACGGAAGCAGCGCGTCGGCTTCCCCCTCGAGGTCTGGTTCACCGGGTGCGGGGAGGCCATCGTCGATGTAGGGAGGGTCGGTGTCGCCCGGGTCAGCCTCGCCAGGCTCCGCACCAGGGCCACCCGCATCGGATTCACCAGGTCCGAGAGCATCGCCGACGGCATTACCGACGCCGTCACTGATGATTCGGGGCAGACCAACCATGAACAGGGCCACTGCGACCGCTGCCACCAGCACAATGACGGCGGCGTATTCCACAAGGGAGGCTCCGCGGTCAGAGTCATGAATACGGCGCAACACGTGAGAGATCCGCTCACAGGGGGACAGAGGAACCATAGAAGATTAGTAGCCAGGCACCCACTGAGCCTTTCCGAGTAAGCGGTCGTTACGTAGGGGTGTGTCAAGTTAAGGGTGTAACTATTTTTCCTGGTCAGCGGCGTGTCGGGGTCAGCCGGCCCTCGAAGGTCACCTCGAAGGCATTCAGCGCCCGCTTCCACCGGTTGGTCCACTTGGCTCGCC
>NZ_BAAHAR010000103.1:0-4071 GCF_054777395.1 Nocardiopsis oceani | reverse complement strand
GCGAAGAAGTTGAACATGACGGTGAGGAAGCCGATCACGTTGATCCAGGTCGCCTTCGGACCGCGCCAGCCCCCGGTGGCACGGGCATGGAGGTAGGCCGCGTAGATCACCCACGTGATGAAGGACCAGACCTCCTTGGGGTCCCAACCCCAGAACCGGCCCCACGCCTCGTCCGCCCAGATAGAACCGGCGATGACGCCGAAGGTCCACAGGGGGAAGGCGAAGAGGATGAAGCGGTGGGAGATGCGGTCGAGCAGCTCGGGGCTGGGCAGGCGCCCGGAGATCCCGGCGACCTTGTCCCCCAGGGCCTTCTTGGCCTCGGCGCGGTACGCCACCAGATAGGTGATGCCCGCCGCCCCGGAGACCATGAACGCCCCGCCCGCGAGGATCAGCGCGGTGACATGGATCGGCACCCAGTAGGACTGCAGGGCCGGGATCAGCGGGCCCGGGTCGATGTACAGCCAGCGCACACCGATGCCCAGCAGGAGCAGAACCGGGACCAGCACGAAAGCGCCGAGGAAGCGGGCCTGGTAGCGCCAGGCGGCGTAGAGGAGCCCGCCGACGGCCACGAGGCACATCGCCACGACGAACTCGAACATGTTGCCCCAGGGCCAGCGCCCCGCCGCCAGGCCGCGGGCGATGATCTGCGCGAGGCTGAACAGGAAGCCCAGAGCGGTCACGCTCAGGGCGATCTTGCCCAGGATGCTCTGCGAGGCGTGGGCCTCGCCCTCGGTGGTGCGGACGTTGACCTCGATGTCGCCGTCGTCCGCGCTTTCGGGGGCTCCGGCACCGACCGGCATGAGCCGGCCGGCCTTGAGTCTGGTGCGTCGTCCGTAGGCGGCCTCGATGGCGAAGAGGAACAGTGCGGCCGCGTACGTCACGATCATCGCGATGATCAGCGTGTCACTGGCCGACGCCATCGTCTCGTCCACCGGTCCGGCGAGTGTGTACGTCACCGGTCACTCCCTCTTGTCGTCGAAGGGTCGGATGGGGTGTGGGGATTGTCGTCGGACTCGCTGCGGAGCCTTCCGGCAAGCTGCTTGGTGATCTCGTGGAACTCCTGGTTGTTTCCGGCCACCTCGGTCTTGCCGAGCCCGGCCAGCTCGACCCGGGTCCTGCCGTCCTCGTCCTGCGTGGCGCGGACCCACACGCGGCGGGGGCGCACGAACAACGTGAGGAGCAGACCGACCACGGTGGCGGTGGCCGCGCCCAGCGCGGGCAGCCGGGCACCGTCCCGGTTGCTCTGCAGGGACACGTAGTCCTTGACCCCGGTGAAGGTGACCGTTCCGGCCCCGTCGGGCAGCTCCCAGCTGTCGCCCACGGCCAGCACGGGTGACTCCCCGATCTCCTCCATCCCCTCGGTCTGGAGCTGGTAGACCGACTGCGGGTCGATCATGCCCAGGTCGCCCCGGTAACCCTCCAGGGTCACCATCGGGTCCTCGGCCCCCGGGAACGTGGAGACCAGCTCGCCCTCGTTGTCCTCCCCCGCGGTGGGCAGGAGGACCCCGACGAAGCCGAGCTCCTCCCCGCCGGTGTCGGGCACCTTGATGACGCCGTCGGAGGTGTAGGTCATGGTCTCCCGGTGCAGGAACGGTACCGCCTGGTCGAAGACCAGGTCGCCGTCGGCGTTGTGCACCTGGAACTCCGGTGCGTAGCCGTGGCCCAGCAGGTAGACCTGCACCCCGTTGACGCTCAGCGGGTGGTTCACCTCGAGCGTGTGCTGCTGTTCCTCCGCATCGGGCGAATCCTTGTAGGTGATGTCCGCGACGTAGGACTCCGCCTGGCCGCGCAGGTCGCCGTCGTCGATGAAGGTCGCCTCGAAGTTGTCGAGGTGCATCGTGAAGGGCTCGAACTCGTCGGTGTTGGTCCAGTGCCCCGGGTAGATGGCGTCGTAGGAGGGCAGCGTGTTGGCGAACCCGTCGCCCTCGACGATCAGCATGTTGCCCCGGTAGCCGAAGAAGGCACCGGCGGCCAAGGCCAGCAGCAGGACCAGCAGGGCGAGGTGGAACAGCACGTTCCCGAACTCGCGCAGGTAGCCGGTCTCACCGGACACCGAGTCCCCGTACCGGTCCACGCGGTACCCCTTGAGGACCTTCCGGGCCTCGGAGAGGGCCGTCTCGGGCTCGGCGTCGGTACTGAAGCGGGCCACGTAGGGCATCCGCCCCAGGTTGCGCGGGGTGCGCACCGGCCGGGCCCGGACGGCCTTGGCGTGGAGCATGGCGCGCGGGATCACGCACCCGGCCAGCGAGACGAAGAGCAGCAGATAGATCGCCGCATACCAAGGGGACGAGAAGACGTCGAAGAGGTAGAAGCGGTCCAGCCAGGGCGCCAACTCCGGGTTCTCCCGGAAGAAGGTGCTCACCTCGTCGACGCTGACCACGTTCTGCGGCAGGAAGGAACCCGGGATGGCCCCCACCGCCAGCAGGAAGAGCAGGATCAGTGCGGTGCGCATCGACGTGAGCGTGCGCCAGATCCAGCGCCCCCAACCCACGATGCCAAGGCCCTTGGGCCCCTGAGCGGGGTCCTTCCCCGCGGTCGTCTTCTCCGAGTTCTCGGACGTGCTCGTGGTCAAATCAGATCACCGTCTGGAAGTTGGCGGCCCAGCCCTGCATAACGATCATCAGCTGTGTCCAGAGCCCGGACACCATGGCCAGGCCGACGACGACGAGCATGACGCCGCCGAACACCATGACCGTCCTGGTGTGGCGCTTGAGCCAGCCGAAGGCGTTGAGTGCACGCCGGTAGAGCAGCGAGGCGAGGATGAACGGCAGCCCCAGGCCGATGCAGTAGAGGAGAGACAGGAGCATGCCCCGGCCCGCGCCCCCTTCGACGAAGGCGAGGGTCTGCACAGCGGCCAGCGTCGGTCCGATGCACGGGGTCCAGCCCAGGCCGAAGAGCACCCCGAGCAGGGGCGCCCCGGCCAGTCCGGCGCGGGGCAGGCGGTGGAAACGGAACTCGCGACCGAACCCCGGCATGAAACCCATGAAGGCCAGGCCGAGAACGATCGTGAGCGCACCGAGCACCCGGGTGATGGGGTCGGTGTAGTCCATGAAGAGGTCGCCGAGCCAGCCGATGAACCCGCCGACGGCGATGAACACGAGGCTGAAGCCCATGATGAACAGGATGCTGCCGGTGACCATCGTCCACCGGCGCTGGGCGAGTTCGGCGTCGACCTCGGCGACGGTGCGGGTGGCCGTGGCCGTCCCCCCTTCGCCGGAGGCTCCCTCCTCGTCGTCGCGTACGTGGGACCCGCTCATGCCGGATACGTAGGAGAGGTAGCCGGGAACCAGTGGGAGCACGCACGGGGAGAGGAACGAGACCAGGCCGGCGGCCAGAGCCAGGGGCGCGGCGAGGAGGAGCGAGCCGGTCAGGACGGTGGTGCCGATCGGGTCCATCAGTCGCCGTCCCCGGTGCCGGTGTCCTCGTCGCCCTCGGCGTCACCCTCGCCCGTGGCGTCCTCTTCGTCTGCGTCGTCCTCGGTGTCGTCCTCGGCGTGGCCCTCCTGCTCGGAGACGCGGGGCCGGTCCTCGGGGTCGCCGAAGTCGAACTCGACCACCAGCGGGTCGATGAGGTCGGTGAGCTGCCCGTAGGTGGTGGGGCCGATGACCCGGGCGGCGATATTGCCGTCGGGGTCGATGACCAGGGTGCTGGGGATCGCGCGCGGTGGGACGGTGTCCCGGAAGGCCTGCGGGATCTCACCGGGCTGGTCGTTCAGGCTCGGGTAGAGGATGTCGCCGTTGTCGATGTAGGCCAGTGCGGCGGTCTCGTTGTCCTTGATGTTCACGCCGAGGAAGTCCACGCCGAGCTCGCCGTACTCGGCGTGCACCTCGTCCAGGACGGGCTGCTCCTCACGGCAGGGCCCGCACCAGCTGGCCCACACGTTGAGGACGAGGATCTCGCCCTCGTACTCGCTCAGGGAGAGCTCGTCACCGTCGAAGGTGGTCCCGGTGACGTCGGGGGCGGCATCGCGCTCTCCGGCCTCGAAGACGGTGGCGCTGCCGTCGCCGGCGATGAAGCGGTCCTCCTCGTCACCGGACTCGATCTCGGTGCCGCCGGCACAACCGGACAGGG
>NZ_BAAHAR010000102.1:0-4424 GCF_054777395.1 Nocardiopsis oceani | reverse complement strand
TCGCCCGTACCGCACAGCGCCTGCTGGCCATGGCCGCGGCGATCTGGCACAACTGGGAGACCAACGCCCCCGTCAAGCGGTCCCTGATCGCCTACGACCACTGAAGACATCGGACTCAATCATCTAGCGGGCGGAGTCGACCATGACCTCTTCGCCCACGTTGACCAGGACCCCGGCGACCGAGGTGCCGAACGCGATGGCCGGGGTCGTCACGGTGGCGACCCCGGCGGCTGCCTTGCGCCCCTCGTCGGGCTGTTGGTCAGAGGAGGGGTGTTGGTTCTGGTCTCCGTGCATGTCTTCAAGCATTCCGTTGAAGTGGCCCCGGAGACTCTGGTCCGATCAGGACCGGCGGTGCAGGGGCAACGCGCCGGCAACCCTCAACCTGCGGTCGAAGCCCTCTACGGCCCGGAGGTGGGTGTCCCCAGGCGCAACCGGGCGCCGGGGCACGTGGTGTTCACGTGCCCCGGCGCCTGTTTTTCAGGGGTCAACCGGGGGAGTCCTCCAGGAGTTTCTTGAGGTCGCCCAGCCACGTGCGCCAGTCGGCCTTCCACCGGGCGGAGCGTTCGGCGCTGTCGATGCGAGTGTGCTCGATGCCCACCATGGCCTTGCCCTCGCCCTTGGCCTGGAACGTCGCGGCCATACGGGTGTCTTCCGGCATGTCCGCGGTGAAGCGCTTGCCCGGCTTGGCGGTGCGCTCCGTCGCCTCCTGGGGAAGCCACCGGGCACGCGTCTCGGGGTCGGCGAAGGCCGCGAAGAGCACCTCGACCGGCACGTTCACGGTCTTGCTCGCGCTCGCCGCGAACCCGTCCTTCTTCTGCCCGGGAACGCGCAGCCCGCGCTCCTGCTCGTAGGCAACGGTGACGGTCTGCGCCCACCAGCCGTCGACCTCGTGGTCCCCGGTCAGGTGCGCGGCGATCTCGGTGTGGGACCTGGTGGTGGCCTCCCACGCGTCCAGCAGCGCGAACCACGCGTCGTAGTCGCGGCCGGTGGCTTCGCGGACCTTGTCCCCGGACACGCGTGCGCGCATGGTGGCGGCGCTGGGAGAGGCAGGTGCTTCGACGGGCGCCGGTTCGGGCTCGGTGATCAGGTGGGCGCGGGCGGCGGTGTAGCTCTCGCCGGTCTTGTCCATCCGGGCGCGCACCCGCTGCTTGAAGGATTTCTGGCTGGTCATGACGGCTCCTCGGCGGTCCGCGACAGAACCCACGCTCCCGTCGCCCCGCCGGAAGGGCTTGCGTCAGACCGGCGTCCCGAGAACTCCAGGGTCCCCTTTGCCTCCGCGAGGCCGACGGCGTGGGCGCCAGGGCCGGAGGTTGGGCGCGGGACCGCGCCGCTTCCCACGATACTCCGCTCGCCGTCTGGCCACCACCCCGTTGTCCAGTCCCGGGGGTGGCTGGGCTGGGGCTCAGTTCCCGGCGTACCGCTTGAGCCCGTCGGTGTTCAGGGTGATCCCGACCCCGGGGATGTCGATGGTGTGCCCGTAGCCGAGTTTGGCGACGTTGCGGTACCGGCCGCCCGCGGGCTCGCTGTGGACGGTGACGCTGTCGTCGTCCCGGTCGACGAGCAGATAGACGCCGATGTCGCAGGCCGCGTAGGCGCGCGCCTTCTCGACCCGGTCCCGGGCATTGGTGTCGGAGTCCCACGAGGTGACTTCGACGACCGCGATGACCCCATGGGGGTTGGCCCATTCGCCCTGTCCGGCGAAGTGGTCGACCGGGGCGAGTATGCCGTCCGGGCGGGCACGGCCCTTGCGGTAGGAGTCGACCTTGAGGCCCTGACCGGTGACGTTGAGGTCCAGGTCCGCCCTTTGCGTCATGCACTGGCGCATCAACCACATGAGGATCGCGTTGTGGTCACTGTCGGGCACGGTGCGGATCTCCATCTGGCCGTTGAGGTATTCGAGCGTGACATCCTCACGGGCGGCGGCCTGGGCGATGCTCTCGAACTGTTCGATGCTCAGCTTCTCGGCAGGAGATCTCGGCGAGGGGTGCTCGATCACGGTCATGGTGTGCAACCCCTTCTGACATAGATGGTGGGCCCAGAAGACATCGTGGCCTTGAGAGGTCAGGATACTAGGGGAAGCTCTCCCGCTGCTGGAGATCAGGAGGACCAGACGGGGGCCGAGCTCACGGCATGGCCAGGCGGGCGATGAGGGGCAGCCACAGCGCGGGTGCGAAGGCGCTTGGCTAGCCGAGGAGGATGGTCCCGGCAGCGAGCCCCAACCACGCTGCACCGATCCCCAGGGTGAGGCTGGCCAGGACGTACAGGAGCGCCCTGAGGCGGGCTCCGGTCCGGGTGAGTTGGACGGTCTCGTAGGCGAACGTGGAGTAGGTGGTCAGCGCCCCGCACAGCCCGGTGCCCACCAGCGCCGTGGTTTCGGGGGACACCGGCAGCGCCATGAGCGTGCCCAGAATCAGGCTGCCCGCGACGTTCACCAGTAGCGTCCCCCACGGAAAAGCCTCACCGAAGCGGCGCTTGAGCGCCAGGTCGACCAGGAAACGCACCGGAGCTCCCACAGCTGCCCCGAGGGCGACCATCAGCGCGCTCACGGGAACCGCCCCCCGCCTTGGAAGAAGATGCGGTGGGCCAGGGCCGAGGCGGCCCAAGCCGCGATCACCGCTCCCGCCAAGGTGAGGCCCAGGTAGGCGAGCGCGACCTGGGGGTGGCCGCGTTCCAGCGCGGTGACGACGTCCATGGTGTAGGCGGAGAAGGTCGTGTAGCCGCCGAGGAAGCCCACACCCCAAAAGGGCCGGACGTAGCGGTTGCGCGGCCAGCGGTGGGCGATGAGTTCCATGAGCAGGCCGATGAGCAGGCTGCCGCTGACGTTGATCGCCAGGATCGTCCAGGAGACCCCGGTGGCCGCGGGTGGCCAGAGCACGTCCAGGTCGTGGCGGGTCAGGGCGCCCAAGGCCCCGCCAGCGGACACCGCGGCGACCAGGGGCCACAGCGGGCCCTGGGTGGTGGGTGGCATGGACCCATCCTGCACCCGCGAAAACCCGTGGGCTTTCCGGCACGCGTGTAACTAGGGTCGCTGCATGGCCCGTATGCGTGACATCGTCGTCGACTGCCGCCACCCCGCCTCCCTGGCCCGCTTCTGGGCGGCCGCCATGGACGGCTACGCCGTGGCGCCCTACGACGAGGAGGAGTTGGCCCGGCTGCGCTCGGAGGGGGTCTTCGATCCCGAGGACGACCCGCAGGTACTGGTCGAGGGGCCCGAAGGCAGCCCGTCCTTCTTCTTCCAGCGGGTTCCCGAGCCCAAGTCGGTCAAGAACCGGGTGCACGTGGACCTGGTGGGGGACAACGCGGAGCTGAAGCGGTTGCTGTCCCTGGGCGCCTCGGTGGTGAACCGCGGACCCGACCTGGTGGTGCTGGCCGACCCTGAGGGCAACGAGTTCTGCCTGATCCGGTTCTCTGGCGGTGCAGACCCCGTCCCTTCAGGGCGGGGATAGCCGCCCCCGCTCAGAAGTGTCACACCCTCGGGCTACGGTCCTGTCCAGGATCGACGGGGGAGGTGTGTGCTGTGCTGACGGGGTTCCGGTACCGGCTGGCGCTCACCGACGCCCAGGCCCGCCAGTGCGCCGAGTACGGCGACATCTGCCGCGCGGTCTGGAACACCGCCCTGGCCCAGCGCCGCCACATCGTGGACCGGTGGAAGCGCGGCTACGCCGCCCCCTACTGCGGCTACCACCTCCAAGCTGGGCAGCTGGCCCAGGCCAAGACCGAGGAGACCTGGCTCAAGGCCGCCCCCTCGCACATCCTGCAGCAGACCCTCAAGGACCTGGACCGGGCCTGCACCCAGCACGGCACCTTCAACGTCAACTTCCGGCCCAAAAACCACTGGAAACCCTCCTTCCGCTTCCCCGACGGGCCGAGCATCACCGTCCAGCGCCTGGGCCGCAAATGGGGACGCGCCAAGCTTCCCAAGCTCGGGTGGGTGCGCTTCCGGTGGTCACGCGCCCCCAAAGGCACCATCCGCTCAGCCACCGTGCGCCGCGACGGGGCGCACTGGTACCTGTCCCTGCTGTGCGAGGACGGCGAGCACACCCCGGCCTCGCATGCGGTGCCCGATGCGGCGGTGGGGGTGGACCGGGGCGTGGCCGTGGCGGTGGCCACCTCCGAGGGCGACCTGTTCGACCGCACCTTCCAAACTCCCAAGGAGATCGAGCGGGAGCGTCGGCTGCGCCGCCAGCTGGCCCGGCGCCGCAAGGGATCGAACAATCGGGCCAGGACCAAGCGGGCTCTGTCGCGGGTGACCGGGCGGGTGCGGGCCCGGCGCGCCGACTTCAGCGCCCAGACCGCCCACGTGTTGTGTGACAAGAACGCCGTCGTGGTGCTGGAGAAGCTCAACACGAAGAACATGACCCGCTCGGCCAAGGGCACCACCCAGGCTCCTGGAAAGAAGGTGCGGCAGAAGGCGGGGTTGAACC
>NZ_BAAHAR010000101.1:0-4630 GCF_054777395.1 Nocardiopsis oceani | reverse complement strand
TGGGGTTCACGTTTCGTCAGAGGGCGTCGATGCGGTGGGATGGGAGTCTCTTCCTGTCGTTTTCGCCCGCGGTCAGTAAACAGGCTCTGAAGAGGATGAGTGCTCAGGTGCGGTCCTGGAGGCTGCACCATCGGACTGGCCATAGTTCGGAAGACCTCGCGCGGAAGATCAATCCGATCGTGCGGGGGTGGATGAGCTATTACGGGGCTTTCAATAAGTGGGAGTTGTTTCCTCTTCTGAAGCGTATCAATGCCTACTTGATGCGTTGGAGGCTCTTCCCAGATGAGGGTGTAGGTCGGCCGGGCGCGTCGGTCCGCAGGTAGACGTCGAGGTCTCCCGGCGATGGAGGTTCCTACGCCATCCATCCGAAAGACCTCGACGTGACCGACGCTACCCCGCCGGCCGGCTTCGGCCGCCCTGACCTGACCGCCTTCGCGTCTCATCCCAATCGACCCTGATCGAGTCTGCTGACCCCCTCGACGAGAACGCAGCGACATCACAGCCACCCAACCCCGACCATCCGGGAAGCCGGGACACGTCACATGGCCTGTGCTGCGGGCGTGTCGAGTGGGTCGTCCAGGGGCGACGCAGGAGCGTCGACGCGACGTGCTGAGAGGTGGTTCCAGTCGAGCACTAGGACACCGGCTACAGGCATGGCGATAGGTCAGGAACGGCGTCGCTCCCTACGCAGGAGGGAGCGCAGAGTCTCGGCGTTCGCGTAGCCGACCCGTAGCGCGATCTCGGCGGAGGTGAGGTCCGTGGTTGCTGAGAGGTGCCGAGCTCGTTCGATGCGAAGCCGTTGGACGAAGCCGAGCGGAGTGAGGTTGAGCGCCGCACGGACTCGTCGTTCGAGGGTGCGCCGGCTGGTGCCGAGCGACTGCGCGACGAAGGCGACGTTGAACGGTTCGTCCAGGCGGGCGCGCACGAAGCGTTCGAACTCGACGACGATCGGGTCCTCGTGCCGGAGATGTTCGTAGGCGACGAAGGCCGCCTGCGACGGACGCTCGTCGATGATGAGGAGCTTGGCGACATGTTGGGCCAGGTCGGGGCTGATCGATCGCACGAGTGAGAGCGCGAGGTCGATGTGGGCGAACGCGGCGCCGGCGGTGACGAGGTTCCCGTCGACCACGACCATGGTGTCGAGATCGAGGGCGACGGTCGGATAGCGCTTCAGGAACTCCGGCCCCAGGAACCAGCTGGTCGTCGCCCGCCGATGATGCATCCGTCCGGTCTCGGCGACAGCGAACACGCCGGTGCACGCCGCGGCGATCCGGGTGGTCGCGTCGTCGAGGCGCCCGAGCGAGGCGATGACCGAACGAGCATCTCGGCTCTGGAGGGCGTCGTTGGTAGCGGCGGCCGTGAGGGTTCCAAGCGCAGGGACGACGACCACGTCGAACTCTGCGGACTCCGACAGCGGGTGGTCCACCGACAGGGTCATCGATGCCGTCGTGGTCACTCTCCGTTTCGGTCCGAGGATGGCGAGTTCGATCGGGTCAATCCGCGGGTCGACATCGCCGCGGGCTCCGTCGGCCACCCGCACGATGTCGATGACCGACGCGACAGCCGAACCGAAGCAGCCGTCGATCGCGATCAGTCCGATACGCATGGCGCAAACAATAGCAATACTGCCGTATACGCCACTTCTCACATGCCCTTGCTCGTCATACGCTGAACTCGCTTCACCAAGAAACCTCGACACCTAGGAGAACCCCTCATGTCCACACCCGCATCACTTCCGTATGCCTTCGTCGCCAAGATCGTCGCGGCCGATGGACAGCACGACGCGCTCGCCGATCTGCTCGCCGGCGCTGTCGCGCTCGCCAACGAAGAAGTAGGAACGATTGTCTGGTTCGCGGTCAGGACCCACGCCGACACCTTCTGGATCTTCGATGCATTCCCCGACGAGGCCGCTCGCGACGCCCACGCCAACGGCGCCATCGTCGCAGCCCTGATGGCCAACCAGCACCTCCTCGGCGCAGCACCCGAGATCCTGGCGGCCGACGTCCTCGCGTCCAAGCTCCCGTAGTCCGCCAACGCACGAGACGATCGCGCCCCGCCGAGCCGTCGCCAGGTCGCGACGCAACGCCACGCTGCGTTGCCGAGCGGTGCGAGGCCTATCGGCACACGGGCAGGATGCCGGCCGCGAGCGCTCAGCCGGCGAGGGGTCCGTCGCAGAGGAGAGCGACGTCGGTGTCGGGCAGAGCCGTGAGGCCAGCGCATCGCGCGACCACCAGAACCGAACCGCCCCTGCCCTGCGTTTCCGCAGGTCAGGGGCTGTTCGCCGGAGCCGCCTGTCGGAATCGAACTGACGACCTAATCACGTCGGCTTTGCGTCTATCGCTTGATGCGCCCACTGGGCGAACGAGCCGCTGACCTGCGCAAACGCCGAGCGTGGGGGACGCCGCCATCCGGTGGTGACCGACGACGACCGACCAGTACCGACCGTTTCACCGGAGCTTGCGGCGGCGTCGAAGCCGAGCAAGCTCCATTCCTTTAGCTCACCGCGCCCTCCTCCTCGCCGGTCCCGTCGTCGTCGAAGACGTTTCAGGGGTCTTCTCAGATGACGGTGTAGGTCGGCCGGGCGCGTCGGTCCGCAGATAGACGTCGAGGTCTCCCGACGACGGAGGTTCCTACGCCATCCATCCGAAAGACCTCGACGTGTCCGACGCTACCCCGCCGGCCGGCTTCGGCCGCCCTGACCTGACCGCCTTCGCTCGACTCGACGGCCTCGGTCTGAGCGTGACCGGACAACGACTTGAACCGGATCGTGCGGTCCTCGCGTGCCGCGTGGTGGAACCAGATCAGTGGTGCCGACGGTGCGGCAGCGAAGGCGCTGCTCGTGACACCGTGATCCGGCGGTTGGCCCACGAGCCGCTGGGCTGGCGACCGACCGTGCTGGAAGTTGTAGTGCGCCGCTACCGCTGTGCCGACTGCGGACACGTGTGGCGCCAAGACACCAGCGCCGCGGCGGAGCCACGCGCGAAGCTCTCGCGCACCGGGCTGCGGTGGGCGCTGGAAGGGATCGTGGTCGCACACCTCACCGTCGCCCGTGTCGCCGAGGGACTCGGGGTCGCGTGGGACACCGCCAACAACGCGGTCCTGGCTGAAGGCAAGCGGCTGCTGATCAACGACCCCACGCGGTTTGAGGGCGTGAAGGTCATTGGCGTCGATGAGCACGTCTGGCGCCACACTAGGCGTGGCGACAAGTACGTCACCGTGATCATCGACCTCACCCCGGTCCGCGATGGCGCCGGCCCAGCAAGGCTGCTGGACATGGTCGAGGGCCGGTCGAAGGCGGCGTTCAAGACCTGGCTCGCCGACCGCGACGACGCCTTCCGTGACGCGGTCGAGGTGGTCGCGATGGACGGCTTCACCGGGTTCAAGACCGCCGCTGCAGAGGAGATCCCGGACGCGGTCACGGTGATGGATCCCTTCCACGTCGTGCGCCTGGCCGGTGACGCCCTCGACAGGTGCCGGCGCCGGGTCCAACTCGCGATCCACGGGCACCGTGGGTTCAGGGACGACCCGCTCTACAAGTCGCGGCGCACGCTGCACACCGGCGCGGACCTGCTCACCGACAAGCAGAGCGACAGGCTACGCGCGCTGTTCGTTGATGACGCTCACGTCGAGGTCGAGGCGACCTGGGGTGTCTACCAGCGCATGATCGCCGCCTATCGCCACGAGGACCGGCAACGTGGCCGCGAGCTCATGGAGAAGCTGATCACCGACCTCAGCGCCGGCGTCCCCAAGGTGCTCACCGAGCTCACCACCCTGGGCCGGACCCTGAAGAAGCGAGCCGCTGACGTGCTCGCCTACTTCGAACGACCCGGCACCAGCAACGGGCCGACCGAGGCGCTCAACGGACGGCTCGAACACCTGCGCGGCTCCGCACTCGGGTTCCGCACCCTGACCAACTACATCGCCCGAAGCCTGCTCGAGACCGGCGGCTTCAGACCCCAACTCCTACACCCCCGATTGGGATGAGCCGCGTTGGATGCGTAATAAGTACGAGCGGTCGAGGGGTGCGAAGAAAGCTCAGCGTGTGTGGGATGAGGGTGTGAGAAGGCAGCCTCGTTATTTCGCGCAGTGGGAGTGGACTACGTACGCTCCTCGTTCCTGGTGATCAGGGTGATAAGAGCCGTATGACGGGAGACTGTCACGTACGGATCTGTGAGGGCCGGGGGGTGAGATTCCCCCCGGCTACTCGGCGGGGACGGGTGGTCGAGGCCCGAGCCATTCCGGGCTACGCCCGAAAAACTGATTCTGTCGGCCTGACGGCCGATGCCTGCCCCTGCGCCGGAGCATTGACGGTCCGGGTGTCGCGGCTGGTCAATGCGTGCGGCGAAAACCCCGATGATCTTGCCCCTGTCTCCACCCTCGGCCGTCGAGAGTGGAGACAGGGGCAAGATCATTCCCATTTGGGCCCGCATTTGTCCGCTTTGCCCAAGAATGCGGGCAGGGGTGTGTGCTCCGTTCTTGTAGGGCTTCGATCCAGGAAAAGGAAAAGGCGGGTCGTGGTGGCCGGGTAAGTGTTTTATCACCCCCGAGATAGGTCCTTTCTGGGTCTTTCTTGATATCCTTAGGGTATGACTTCTTCTTTCGGGCAGTGCGGGAACACAGCGGGCAATAC
>NZ_BAAHAR010000100.1:0-5161 GCF_054777395.1 Nocardiopsis oceani | reverse complement strand
CGCAGCGAAGCGGGTCAAGGTGGAGCGCCAATGACGCGCGAAGCGCTCGATGGCGACGACCTTGACGCGCGCAGCGGAGACGGCCACCATCAAGCGGCAGGAAACGGGGAAACCCGCACCCAACAACAAACCCCACCCGCGCGGACTCCCCACCCGCGCGGACTCCCCACCCGCGCGGACTCCCCACCCGCGCGGACTCCCCACCCGCGCGGACTCCCCACCCGCGCGGACTCCCCACCCGCGCGGACTCCCCATCCGCGCGGACTCCCCATCCGCGCGGACTCCCCACCCGCGCGGCAAGCGGCACACCCCAAGGGCAGGGCAACCAAACCCCCCTTGTCACCAGGCCCTTAGGGCGTGTTCGGCGGACACTTACCCTGCTGCGCGTCGCCCCAGCGGCACTGTCACTGCGCATCTCTCAGTCGACAGCCAAACCCGGGCGGGCCCCCGCTGTGCGATGCTGCCGAGCTTGCGAGGCAGTGCACAGTAGGGGAACTCCTTCTTCGGCCTTGTGCCAACACCACTGGATGCTCCCGCCCGTCGCCCGCCACCAACCCTCAACGGACGCCTACGGCGCAGTACCCCCCGCCGCTCGCGACGGGCAGCATCCACCGAACACGCCCTAACCTGGAAGGATGACCGACACATCCCCGAGTCCCGACGCTGTTCCGCAGCCGCTTTGGGAAGCAGCCCACGGCCTGGACCTGCCCCAGAAGCACCTGAAGGACCTGGAGTCCTTCCCCGAGGAAGCGGGCGAGATCCTCCTCGACGCGGTGGACGCCCTGCGCCAGCGCGCGCCGGGCAGCGCGCGGACGCTCGCCGAGGCGCTGCGAGAGCACGCGCCGCACCCCGGGCACCGCCAGTTCGCCACCCACCAGCTGTCCGGGCTGCTCCGCGCCGAGGGAAGGGCGGAGGATGCGGATCGGCTCCTGGACGAGCTCATGGGCCCCGGGCTCGACCGGGGCGTGGCCCTGCTCCTCGCCGAGGACCTCGCCGACCGCGGCGCGTACGACAGGGCTCTGCACTGCTACAACGTCGTCTGCCGCGGCATCCTCGCCGAACCACCCGAGACCGTCGCCGAGCTCAACCGGCTCGGCCTGATGCCGCTGACCGGCCGAGCCCGCATGCGCGAGCTCCTCGGTATGAGCCCCGACGCCCACGACCTCGCGGCCCGTTCCACCGACGCCTACCTGCCGCCGGCGGAGAGCCTCGCCGACCTCGAGAACGGTGGGCCCGCGCCCCAGCCTTTCCCCGGCGGCCAGCAGGCTCCCGAACCGGAAGCCCCGCCCGTTGCAAGGACGCCCGGCCGCAATGAGCCCTGCTCCTGTGGTTCGGAGCGCAAGTACAAGAAGTGCTGCGGCTCCCCGCTGGCCCGCTGAACCGCCACCTCTGTACCCACGGCCCCCACTCGCCACCGGTCCCACACGCCCGCTGAACCCACACGCTGGGTAACCCTCGGAACACGGGCAAGCCGGCCCCTCTCGCGGCCGCAGATCCCCCCGCTTACCCCGAGCGGACAGCCTCCACCGCAGTGCACGGGGCGATTCGTGGTGCCTGCCGACAGGCGAATCCGCCAACTTCTTTGGGAACCGATGGGAAGTTCTTCGCGTCAAAGCAAACAAGAAGAGGTGAATACACAACGCTTGCAGCCTAAAAGAAAACACTATGTTGGCTTGCGTTGATCCCCGACGAAACCGAGTGGGAGACATGCACAGCACCGAAGAACACACACCACGCACTTCCCCCCTGCGGGTGATGGCCCTGGCGGGCGCACTCGTCCTCCTCACCGCCGGGTGCGGGGTGCTCTCCGACAACAGCGCCGACGACGCCGAGGCCGACGACCCCGCGGAAGAGTCCGCGGAAGAGTCCGGGAAGGAGGACGGCGGAGGCGGCGACACCGTCGAACTGCCCGTCAGTACCACCGTCAGTGCCAATGACGACGAGGAGCTCGAGGTCGAGGTGCGCGCCCTCGAACGCATCGGCGACGGAGTCCTGCGCCTGACCATGGGAATCGGCAACAACTCCACCGACAACATCCGGAACCTGCACTCCATGCAGGACCGCGACCACGCCGACGGTGCCCTGTCCGGTGTCCGACTGCTGGACACCGAAGCGCACAAGGACCACCTGGCCTTCACCACCAGCGACCACGAGACCTGCTACTGCGGCGGGCTGGACGACGGCATCGACGCCGGTGCCGTGGAGGAGGCCTGGGTCACCTTCCCCGAGCCGACCGAAGGCGCCGAGGCCATGACCGTGCTCACCCCCGTATCCCCGCCCTTCCACGGCATCCCCGTCACCGACGGCGAGGACCACGACCACCCCGACCTGGCCGACCCCCTCACCCTCGACCTCGTGGAGCGGACGGAGGAGCTGGCCGGCGGCTCCGGCGACGACGGTGACGACGCGGACGAGGCGGACGAGGGTGCCGACAACGGCGACGACGGGGGAACATCCGGAGGCTTGGAGCGCAACGAGACCGACGACGAGATCAGCTACGACATCTCCTCCGACGTCCTGTTCGCCACCGACAGCGCCAACCTCAACGACGACGCCGAGGAGAGCCTCGAAGCGGTCGCCGACGACATCGACGACGCCGGTATCGAAACCGTGCGCATCGACGGTCACACCGACAACACCGGCAACGACGAGGTCAACAACCCCCTCTCCGAGGACCGGGCCGCAGCGGTCGAGGACCTCCTCACCGAGCTCGTGGACGATGACGGCGTCGACTACGAGGCCGAGGGGCACGGATCCGCCGACCCCGTCGCCGACAACGACGCCGAAGACGGACGCGAGCAGAACCGCCGCGTCACCATCACCCTGGAAAAGTAAGGACACCGCCACCATGAGCACGCAGCACAACAGCAGCGCAGCCCGGTGGACCGGCCTGCTCTCCCTCGGCGCGGCCTCCGCCCTGGTCCTGGCCCCCGTCCAGGCATCCGCCGCCCCGGCCGAACTGGAGACGATCGCCGAAGCGCAGGGCATCGGAGAAGACACGCTCGACGCCTCCGTCGAGGTCAACGAGGTCTCCCGGGACTCCACCGGTGAGTTCGTGACCCTCGTCTACACCATCGAGTACCAGGGGAGCGATGACCTTTACCTGGGCAACGTCACCGACAACCGCGACTACGGGCTGTACGCCCAAGCGGGCACCGCCCTGGGCGACAGCACCGGGCAGGAGCGCTATTACCCGCTGGCCAACGAGGACGAGAAATGCCTGTGCACCATCCGCTCGGGGAGCAGCATCATCGACCGGTTGGGTCCCGACGAGAGCGTGACCTACTGGGCGATGTACATGGTCCCCGAAGACGTGGACGCCGTGGACGTGGAGGTCCCCGAGTTCGGCGAGATCGCTGACCTGCCGCTGGAGTGACCACCCGCCGCTGATCGGCGAACACCAGCGCACACCCGAGCCCGTCCGCCTGCCGTGCGGGCGGGCTCGGCCCGGGGTACGCCCCCGCACCGACGGCCGGGCCCTCCGCCGCCCCGCAGACCCGGATCGGTAGGCCGCCAGTCGGCCCGCCCTCCCCGGGAGACATGGGGTCCATCCAAGGCGTAGAGTCGACGGCCCCGCGCGGTACCGGGCCGCGTCCACCCCCGAGGAGTCCTGATGAGTGCGACGGGCGCGCGCGTGGCGCTGGTGACCGGAGCGACCCGCAACATCGGCCGGAGCATCGCCGCCGGGCTGGCCGAGGACGGCTTCGACGTGCTCATGCTGGCCCGAACCGACGGCCCGGACGCCCGCACCACGGCCGAACAGATCGTTGCGCACGGCCGCAGGCCGCTCATGTGGGCGGCCGACATCCGCGACGCCGACGCTGTGCGCGCTGGCGTGGAGCGCGCCCGTGCCGAGCTGGGCCCGGTGTCGGTGCTGGTCAACAACGCGGCGGTGCGCCCCGAAGAGGACTTCCTGAAGCTGACCTCCCAGGAGTGGGACGAGGTGGTGGACACCAACCTCAAGGGGGCGTTCGTGTGCGCCCAGGCGGTGCTGCCGGACATGCTGGAAGCCGGGTGGGGGCGGATCGTCAATATCGCCGGGGTCGCCGGGCAGGCGGGAGCCGGCCGACGCGCCCACTCCGTGGCCGCCAAGGCCGGCCTCGTGGGCCTCACCAAGGCGCTGGCCCACGAGTACGCGGCCTCGGGGGTGACGGTGAACGCGGTCTCGCCCGGATTCGTCGACACGGTGCGCGACCAGGTCCCCGCGCACCTGCGCAAAGCCCCGCCGCCGGTGGGGCGCCCGGCCCGGACGGACGAGGTGGCCGCGGCCGTGCGGTACCTGGTCGGGGACGGGGCAGCGACGGTCACCGGGCACACCCTGGACGTCAACGGCGGCACCCGCATGGTCTGACACCCCTCCCGCCGCCGGGCATCAGCCGTCCGGTGCCCGGCTATCCGTCATCGAGAGGTGAACCCACCGATGATCAGGTCGACCACCTGACGCGCCAACTCGTGCACCTCTTCTTCGGTCTGGTCGTCGACCTTGCGGTACCACGTGTCGACGGCGTTGAGGTTGCTGAGCAGTGTCCGGGTGGCCAGCGAGGTGTCCACCTCCCGCAGGGAACCGTCTTCGACGCCGTCGGAGACCACCTGCTGGAACATGCGCGCGTAGTCGCGCCTGAGCTCGTTGAGCGCGACCAGGGCGTCGCGCTGGCGGACCTTCAGTTCGACGGACGCCTGCGCGCGCACCCCTTGGTGGACGACGTGGTGGTAGGCCACGTCCTCCATCAGGTTGGTCACGTGGGCGACGGACATCGTCACCAGCCGTTCATGGCCGGTTCCGCTGCCGTGCGCGTACGGTTCCACGCGCTCGCGGACCCGCCGCATGCCTTCCTCGTAGACGGCGAGGAAGACGTCGAACTTCGACCGGAAGTGGTAGTAGACCAGGCCCTTGGTCGCACCCACCTCAGCGGCGATGTCGTCGATCGTGGTGCTCCCGAACCCTCGAAGCATGAACGCGTTCGCGGCGGCGTCGAGGACGCTGCCCTTGGCCGCGGAGTCCACGGTGGAACCCTTTCGCAACGACTCCTCCAACGCCTAGATGAGTGAGTCCGATGTGTAAGCAGGTAGCGGACACAGCGAAGGGTGCCGCAGAGTCTTGGTGTGAAACGAGACCTGGACACCCTTCTGACCGCACTCTACGTCTTCTGCGACGACCACG
>NZ_BAAHAR010000099.1:0-5341 GCF_054777395.1 Nocardiopsis oceani | reverse complement strand
CACCTTGACCCGCTTCGCTGCGACGGCGGGTCGGCGGCAGTCAGGAAACGGGGGGCGTGTGGTCGGGGCGGCGACGGGACCGGCCTGCGGCCGGGAACTGCCCCGGCCGTGGCCGGCCGGGTTCCTTCCCGTGGGTCTGGTTGTGTCGGCAGGCGCGTCGCAATCCAGTGGCCGGTCGGCGACGAAGGGCCCGATCAGGCCGGGGACGTGGCTGGGCGCGTCCCACCGGTCTGGCGGCTCGGTGGTGGGTGGCCCATACGGGTGCGGGTGGTGCTGTTGGCCCGGTCGGGTGTGGGGTGGGGCGTGGTGAGCCCCCCTGTTGGAGTCATTGTGGGCGCCGAGATTGCCTCCAGGGAGGGGGTTCACTGGCCCCCCGGGGGGGGCGGCCTCGGTGTCCGAAACCGGCCCGGCGAAGATGACCGCTGTGTCCGCAACCGGTTCATCCCCGATGATCTTGCCCCTGGCTCAACCCTCGGCCGTCGAGGGTTGAGCTGGGAGCAAGATCATCGTCGGAAAAGGGGGGCTGAGTCTGACCGAAAGCCCGGTGGGACGCGCTCGGCCATGCGCCCGGCCTGCTCGGGTCCTTCGTCGCCTGCTGGTCACTGGATTGGGACGCGCTGTCCGATGATGCCGGGCGGATGGGCGGGAAGCCGGCCGGTCACGGCCGGACCGGGCGAAGCCCGGCCCTTCGGACCGGGCGAAGCCCGGCCCTTCGGACCGGGCGAAGCCCGGCCCTTCGGGCCGGAGGCCCGGGGCCCGAAGGGCCCCTTGGGGCCCCCTTGCTACCCCGACCACAGGCCCCCCGTTTCCTGACTGCCGCCGACCCGCCGTCGCAGCGAAGCGGGTCAAGGTGGAGCGCCAATGATGCGCGAAGCGCTCGATGGCGACGACCTTGACGCGCGCAGCGGAGACGGCCACCATCAAGCGGCAGGAAACGGGGCAACCACCCGCACCAGCAGGGGACCACCGCACCCAACAACAAACCCCCGCCCACCGCGGCCCTGCTCGCAAACCCCCGCCCACCGCGGCCCTGCTCGCAAACCCCCGCCCACCGCGGCCCTGCTCGCAAACCCCCGCCCACCGCGGCCCTGCTCGCAAACCCCCGCCCACCGCGGCCCTGCTCGCAAACCCCCGCCCACCGCGGCCCCGCGCACAGAGCCCCACCCACCGTGACTGGCGTGTGCGCTTTACGTTTGCAGGGGTGCGGTTACTGAAAGGTTGTGGCTGCTGGGGCTGAGGTTGCGCGCTTGTTCTGCGGGTGCTTTTCCAGGTTGAGTAGATACTTTTTGCGGTCCAGGCCTCCGGCATAGCCGGTGAGGCTGCCGTTGGCGCCGATGACTCGGTGGCAGGGGACGATGATGCTGATCGGGTTGCGGCCGTTGGCTGTGCCTACGGCGCGGGAAGCTGTGGGTTTGCCTAGTTCTTCGGCGAGTTCGCCGTAGCTGGCGGTTTCGCCGTAGGGGATGGTGGTGAGTGCTCGCCAGACTTGGAGTTGCCATGCTGTGCCTGTGGGGGCGAGTAATAGGTCGAAGCTTCGTAGGCCGCCGTTGAAGTAGGCGGTGAGTTGTTTCCCGATGTCGGTGAACACCTTGTGGTTGGCGATCCAGTTTTCCGGGATCGAGTGGGTTCCGTTCTGGGGTGGCGTCTTGACGCCGGTCAGGGCTTCGCCGTCGCCGTGCAGGAGGAGTTGGCCCAGCGGGGAGTCCAGCGTGGTGTAGTGGGTCGGGCCCGCGAGTGGGGCTTGGAAATGCACTGCATCGGTCCTCTGAGGGGTGGCTGCGGGCAGGTTGAGCGGCAGTGCGTTCTGGGTCATTCGGTCTTCCCGTTTTTGAGTGAGGCCCAGAGCAGGTGGGTGGCGTAGGAACGCCACGGGCTCCAGGATGTGGGTTGTGTTTTTTGGGTGAGGGCGTGTTTCACGCCCAGGTCTGTGGCGAGGAAGACGTCTGGGTCGCCGAGCCCGCGCATGCGGATGTAGCCGGCGGTCCAGGGGCCGATGCCGTGGAGATTCAGGAGCGCTTCCTCTGCGGTGTCGCGGTCGCTGCCCGGGCCCAGGGGGACTTGGTCGGTGGCGATCGCCCCGGCGAGGTTCACGAGGGCCCTGCCGCGGGACACGGGCATGGAGAGTTTGGCGGGGTCTGCCGCGGCCAGGGTTTGAGGCGCGGGGAAGGTGTGCGTGAGCGTGCCTTCGGGCGCTGTTAGTGGTTGGCCGTGCTGGTTGACCAGGCGTTCTGCCAGAGTGCGGGCGGCTTGGACGGAGACCTGTTGGCCTAGGACGGCTCGGATCGCTAGTTCGGCGGGGTCTACGTGACCCGGGGCTCGGATACCCGGGTGCTTCTTGAGGATGGGGCCCAGGACGGGGTCTGGTGAGAGGACCTCGGCTACCGCCTCGGGGTCGGCGTCCAGGTCTAAGAGGTTTCGGCAGCGGCGCACGGCGCTGGCCAGGTCGCTTGGATCGGTCAGCCACAGGCGGCACAGCACGTGGTTCGAGCCCGGTGAGAGTTCGGCGGTGGCGGGGCCGTGCGGCAGGTTGAGGGTGCGGCGGTAGGTGCCGTCGGTGTACTCCTCGATACCGGGGACCGCGCGGGCTCCGAGGAAGGCGAGCATACCGGTCAGGTCGACCTGGCCCCGGTAGGGGAGCCGGAGCGCTAATGCTCCGGGGGGAGCCGGTGTCTGGTTGTTGGCAGCACTGCGCATCTGGGTGGGGGAACGGTCGAAGACCGCCCGGATGGTTTCGTTGAACTGTCGGATACTCGCGAAACCCGAAGCGAAGGCGGCGTCCGCCATGGGCATGTCCGTGGTTTCCACGAGGATCCGGGCGGTGTGGGCCCGCTCAGTGCGGGCCAGTGCCAGTGGGCCCGCGCCCAGTTCGGCTGTGAGGAGGCGGTTCAGTTGGCGCTCGCTGTAGCCGAGGGTGTCGGCGACCGAGCCGACCCCGCCGCGGTCGATCGCGCCGTCGTGGATCAGGCGGACCGCTCGGCCGACGATGTCGGCCCGCACGTTCCACTCGGGTGAACCCGGGACCGTGTCCGGGCGGCAGCGTTTGCAGGCGCGGTAGCCCGACTCCTGCGCCGCTGCCGCCGAGCGGTAGAAGTGGACGTTCTCACGGCGCGGGGTGACCGCCGGGCAGCTGGGGCGGCAGTAGATACCGGTGGTGCGCACGGCGGTGTAGAAGACCCCGTCGAAGCGGGAATCCCTGCTGTGTACTGCGCGGTAGCGCTGCTCGTCGTCCATCACGCCACCCATGATCACTGACCGTACGAGGTGGGTGCTGGCGGTTTTCGGACATTACTCTCCGCCGTGTTCCGCCAGGTACTGGATGTAGACGGGGCGCAGTGCCTCCTGGACGTCGGTGTCGGTCTCCGTGGACAGCGCTTCGTACAGGAAGCCTGAGGCCTGGGCGACACTGGCTTCGCTGGCGTCCATGTTGCCCGCGATGGCCTCGGCGGCCGGGATCAGCCCTAGCAACCGCCAGAAGAAACGGACGTCCCAGCGCCGCTTCGCGAGCTCCACGGCGCGGTCGCGCAGGTCCTCGGTGCTGGTGTGCTCGAAACCGGTGGCATAGTCGTCCATGTCCGGACAGTACCCGGCCCCTGAGCCGGGCACTCGTTCGTGACCTGCGTTACTCTGCTGACGAGTTCATCATCTCCTCCCCGAGCGCTCGGGGAGACCCCCACAAGGGGTGCCGGGCGCGGCGGGGAACGTAGTGAGGGGTACGTCATGGCCGAGGCCGCCGCACGAGTTGTCGTCGCGAAACCGGGACTGGACGGGCACGACCGGGGGGTCAAGATCGTCGCCAGGGTCCTGCGTGACGCCGGGGTCGAGGTCATCTACACGGGTCTGCGCCAGACCCCGGAGATGATCGTCGCCGCCGCGCTCCAGGAGGATGCCGACGCCATCGGGCTGTCCGTGCTCTCTGGAGCCCACATGACCATGTTCGGTCGGGTGATGGAGTTGCTGCGCGAGAACGACGCCACAGACATCCGGGTGTTCGGCGGGGGCATCATCCCCGACTCCGACATCGCGGAACTGGAGGCCCTAGGGGTCGCCAGGATCTTCACGCCTGGGGCGCCCACCGCGGAGATCGCGGAGTGGGTGCGCGACAACATCCGGCCCGCGCACGCCGCCTGACGTGACGTTCGTCGCATTCCGGGAGATGTCCGATCTGGGGCTGTAACGGCTCGGATCGGTGTTATCGGCCGTGTCGCTGGTCACAGACTTTCCCACGTGAGAACGGTGGCATTGCCGCATGAGCGGCTTTTGAGTCCGTTCTCACCGGGGCAACGCCGCCCCGGTGTCCGGCTGCCGGACCGCGGGCGACTAAGCTTTGCGCATGTCGCGGGTGGCAAGGCCGCGGCGATCTCGAACTCTGTAGGCGGCTCTGCCCCACCGGGGCATGCGTCGTGTGACACCTACTCAGTACGTCACCGCCGAACCGGACACGCCACCCCGGTACACACTTGAGCCAGCGAGTTACAAGGACGGACCCTCGTGGACCTGTTCGAATACCAGGCGAAGGAACTCTTCGCAGAGTACGGAGTTCCCGTACCCCAGGGGAAGGTGGCGAGCACGGCCGCTGAGGCGCGTGCCATCGCTGATGAGTTCGCCGCCGCGGGCAAGGCCCGCGTCGTCGTGAAGGCCCAGGTCAAGACCGGTGGCCGCGGTAAGGCCGGTGGCGTGAAGGTGGCCGACGGCCCCGAGGACGCCCAGGCCAAGGCCGAGGAGATCCTCGGCATGGACATCAAGGGCCACACGGTCCACCGTGTCCTGGTGGAGGAGGCGAGTGACATCGCCGAGGAGTACTACTTCTCCTTCCTCCTCGACCGCGCCAACCGTGACTTCCTCGCCATCTGCTCCAAAGAGGGCGGCATGGAGATCGAGGAGGTCGCCGAGACCAACCCCGACGCCGTTGCGAAGATCTCGATCGACGCCCTGAAGGGTGCGCCGGCCGACGTCGCCGCGGAGATCGTCAAGGCGGGCAAACTGCCCGAGGCTGCCGTCGCGGGTGCCACCGAGATCGTCACCAAGCTCTGGGACGCCTTCGTCGGCAAGGACGCCACCCTCGCGGAGGTGAACCCGCTGATCCTGACCTCCGGCGGCCGGGTCGTCGCCCTCGACGGCAAGGTGACCCTGGACGAGAACGCCGAGTTCCGCCAGGACCTGGACAGCCTCACCTTTGATGAGGAGGGTGACCCGCTCGAGGTCGCCGCCAAGGCCAAGGGCCTGAACTACGTCAAGCTCGACGGTGAGGTCGGCATCATCGGTAACGGTGCCGGTCTGGTCATGTCGACCCTGGACGTGGTCGCCTACGCCGGTGAGGAGCACGGTGGTGTCAAGCCCGCCA
>NZ_BAAHAR010000098.1:0-5505 GCF_054777395.1 Nocardiopsis oceani | reverse complement strand
AAACCGCCGATTTGGCGGGGTGCGGAACACCTGATAAAGTAAAGAACACAACAAGCGGAAACGCAGACGCCTTCCACGGAAGAGCAGCCAGGGCGAGAGTCCGGGCGCTTGTACGGGAAGAGTGATTGTTTCTTGAGAACTCAACAGCGCGTGTTTGATTTTCTTTAAGCCATGTTTGTTTTGGCCCCGACGCACCGTAGGTGCGTAGGGTTCCTTTGATTAACCAACGCGAGTTGGTTGGTCAGGATTTCTTCTAGGTTTGCCCACCCCAGGCTGCACCCCTTTGCGGGTCGCCGGGATGGGTTGTTGGACCTTTATGGAGAGTTTGATCCTGGCTCAGGACGAACGCTGGCGGCGTGCTTAACACATGCAAGTCGAGCGGTAAGGCCCTTCGGGGTACACGAGCGGCGAACGGGTGAGTAACACGTGAGCAACCTGCCCCTGACTCTGGGATAAGCGGTGGAAACGCCGTCTAATACCGGATACGACGCACCGTCTCATGGCGTGTGTGTGGAAAGTTTTTTCGGTCAGGGATGGGCTCGCGGCCTATCAGCTTGTTGGTGGGGTAAAGGCCTACCAAGGCGATTACGGGTAGCCGGCCTGAGAGGGCGACCGGCCACACTGGGACTGAGACACGGCCCAGACTCCTACGGGAGGCAGCAGTGGGGAATATTGCACAATGGGCGAAAGCCTGATGCAGCGACGCCGCGTGGGGGATGACGGCCTTCGGGTTGTAAACCTCTTTTACCACCAACGCAGGCTCCGGGTTCTCTCGGGGTTGACGGTAGGTGGGGAATAAGGACCGGCTAACTACGTGCCAGCAGCCGCGGTAATACGTAGGGTCCGAGCGTTGTCCGGAATTATTGGGCGTAAAGAGCTCGTAGGCGGCGTGTCGCGTCTGCTGTGAAAGACCGGGGCTTAACTCCGGTTTGGCAGTGGATACGGGCACGCTAGAGGTAGGTAGGGGAGACTGGAATTCCTGGTGTAGCGGTGAAATGCGCAGATATCAGGAGGAACACCGGTGGCGAAGGCGGGTCTCTGGGCCTTACCTGACGCTGAGGAGCGAAAGCATGGGGAGCGAACAGGATTAGATACCCTGGTAGTCCATGCCGTAAACGTTGGGCGCTAGGTGTGGGGACTTTCCACGGTTTCCGCGCCGTAGCTAACGCATTAAGCGCCCCGCCTGGGGAGTACGGCCGCAAGGCTAAAACTCAAAGGAATTGACGGGGGCCCGCACAAGCGGCGGAGCATGTTGCTTAATTCGACGCAACGCGAAGAACCTTACCAAGGTTTGACATCACCCGTGGACCTGTAGAGATACAGGGTCATTTAGTTGGTGGGTGACAGGTGGTGCATGGCTGTCGTCAGCTCGTGTCGTGAGATGTTGGGTTAAGTCCCGCAACGAGCGCAACCCTTATTCCATGTTGCCAGCACGTAATGGTGGGGACTCATGGGAGACTGCCGGGGTCAACTCGGAGGAAGGTGGGGACGACGTCAAGTCATCATGCCCCTTATGTCTTGGGCTGCAAACATGCTACAATGGCCGGTACAATGGGCGTGCGATACCGTAAGGTGGAGCGAATCCCTTAAAGCCGGTCTCAGTTCGGATTGGGGTCTGCAACTCGACCCCATGAAGGTGGAGTCGCTAGTAATCGCGGATCAGCAACGCCGCGGTGAATACGTTCCCGGGCCTTGTACACACCGCCCGTCACGTCATGAAAGTCGGCAACACCCGAAACTTGTGGCCTAACCCCTTGTGGGAGGGAATGAGTGAAGGTGGGGCTGGCGATTGGGACGAAGTCGTAACAAGGTAGCCGTACCGGAAGGTGCGGCTGGATCACCTCCTTTCTAAGGAGTCTTTTTCAGATCAGCTTTTTCCTATGGCTGGTCGGACTCGAAAGTGGACCCGACAGTGGGAGCCCTGGTGGTTCTGCTGTTTGGGAGTGGCTGAAGAAAATTGGACTTTACCTCCGGCGGTCTAGAAGCGTCGGGGGGCGCGCTGTTGGGTATCTGAGGAAGCAATCGCGGCCTGCTCGCCTGTGGGTGGGTGGGTCGGTTTGGTTCCCGCGGACCGCCCTGGAGAACTCTCGGGTGTCGCCAAGACGAGGATCTTGGTGGTGCGAGTGGTGTTTGGGTATGCGGTTGGTGTTTTGATTTGTGAATAGTGTGCGCGAGCATCTTATTATCTGTAGTGGCCAAGTGATAGTGGCACACGGTGGATGCCTTGGCATCAGGCGCCGATGAAGGACGTGGGAGGCCACGATAGGCCGCGGGGAGCTGTCAACCGAGCTTTGATCCGCGGGTGTCCGAATGGGGAAACCTAGCCCGAGTTGTGTCGGGTTGCCGCTACCTGAATGTATAGGGTAGTTGGTGGTGACGCGGGGAAGTGAAACATCTCAGTACCCGTAGGAAGAGTAAACAACAGTGATTCTCTTAGTAGTGGTGAGCGAACGGGGATGAGGCTAAACCGTATGCGTGTGATAGACGACAGTCGTTGCGTGTGCGGGGTTGTGGGGTGCATCTTTTCGGGTCTGTCGGCCCGGAGCGCTGATGGTTCTTTTAGCTGAATCCGTTGGGAAGCGGTACCGGAGTGGGTGAGAGTCCCGTAGGTGAAGGAAGAGTCTAGGTGTTGGTGTGTTCCCGAGTAGCGCGGAGCCCGAGAAATTCCGTGTGAATCTGGCAGGACCACCTGCTAAGCCAAAATACGTCCTGATGACCGATAGTGCACTAGTACCGTGAGGGAAAGGTGAAAAGTGCCCCGGTGAGGGGTCGTGAAATAGTACCTGAAACCGTGTGCTGTCAAGCCGTCAGAGCTGAAGCTTGTCTTTGGTGATGGCGTGCCTTTTGAAGAATGAGCCTGCGAGTCATGGTGTGTGGCGAGGTTAACCCGGGTGGGGTAGCCGTAGGGAAACCGAGTCTGAATAGGGCGTTGGAGTCGCATGCTGTGGACCCGAAGCGGAGTGATCTACCCATGTCCAGGGTGAAGCGGGGGTAAGACCTCGTGGAGGCCCGAACCCACCAGAGTTGAAAATCTGGGGGATGAGGTGTGGGTAGGGGTGAAAGGCCAATCAAACTCCGTGATAGCTGGTTCTCCCCGAAATGCATTTAGGTGCAGCGTCACGTGTTTCTTGCTGGAGGTAGAGCTACTGTTTGGCTGATGGGCCCGACAAGGTTACTGACGTCAGACAAACTCCGAATGCCGGTGAAGTGAAGCGTGGCAGTGAGACTGCGGGGGATAAGCTTCGTAGTCGAGAGGGAAACAGCCCAGATCATCAGCTAAGGCCCCTAAGCGTGTGCTAAGTGGGAAAGGTTGTGGAGTTGCTCAGACAACCAGGAGGTTGGCTTAGAAGCAGCCATCCTTTAAAGAGTGCGTAATAGCTCACTGGTCAAGTGGTTCTGCGCCGATAATGTAGCGGGGCTAAAGTACACCGCCGAAGCTGTGAAGCTCCGAGTTTTCTCGGGGTTGGTAGGGGAGCGTCGTGCATCCGGTGAAGCTGCCGAGTGATCGTGTGGTGGAGGGTGTGCGAGTGAGAATGCAGGCATGAGTAGCGAGAGCAGCGTGAGAAACGTTGCCGCCGATTGACTAAGGGTTCCTGGGGCAGGTTAATCCGCCCAGGGTGAGTCTGGACCTAAGGCGAGGCCGACAGGCGTAGTCGATGGATAACGGGTTGATATTCCCGTACCCGTGCACGAGCGTCCAGTACCGAGGCCTTTGATGCTAACCACGCTGAACCTCTGTGGTCCCTTCGGGGAGCGTTGAGTGTTTGGTCTGGGATCCGATTTGGTAGTAGGTAAGTGATGGGGTGACGCAGGAGGGTAGCTCTACCCGGCGGTGGTTGTCCGGGGGTAAGCGTGTAGGCCGGTGTGTAGGCAAATCCGCACACTGTGTGGCTGAGACGTGATGCCGAGCCGTTTTTGGTGAAGTGAGTGATCCCATGCTGTCGAGAAAAGCCTCTAGCGAGTTCGTGTGTGGCCAGTACCCTAAACCGACGCAGGTGGTCAGGTAGAGAATACCGAGGCGTTCGGGTGAACCATGGTTAAGGAACTCGGCAAATTGTCCCCGTAACTTTGGGAGAAGGGGAGCCCTGTCTGGTGATGGACCTTTGCGTCTTGAGCTGGGTGGGGTCGCAGATAGCGGGGGGAAGCGACTGTTTATTAAAAACACAGGTCCGTGCGAAGTCGTAAGACGCTGTATACGGACTGACGCCTGCCCGGTGCTGGAACGTTAAGAGGACTGGTTAGTGGGTTTCGGCCCGCGAAGCTAGGAATCTAAGCGCCAGTAAACGGCGGTGGTAACTATAACCATCCTAAGGTAGCGAAATTCCTTGTCGGGTAAGTTCCGACCTGCACGAATGGCGTAACGACTTCCCCACTGTCTCAACCATGGGCCCGGTGAAATTGCACTACGAGTAAAGATGCTCGTTTCGCGCAGCAGGACGGAAAGACCCCGGGACCTTCACTATAGCTTGACATTGGTGTTTGGGATGGTTTGTGTAGGATAGGTGGGAGCCGGTGATACTGCCACGCTAGTGGTGGTGGAGGCGTTGGTGAAATACCACTCTGACTGTTTCGGGCATCTAACTTTGGACCGTGATCCGGTTCGGGGACAGTGTCTGGTGGGTAGTTTAACTGGGGCGGTTGCCTCCTAAAGAGTAACGGAGGCGCCCAAAGGTTCCCTCAGCCTGGTTGGTAATCAGGTGTTGAGTGTAAGTGCACAAGGGAGCTTGACTGTGAGACGGACGTGTCGAGCAGGAGCGAAAGCTGGGACTAGTGATCCGGCACCGGCGTGTGGAAGCGGTGTCGCTCAACGGCTAAAAGGTACCCCGGGGATAACAGGCTGATCTTCCCCAAGAGTCCATATCGACGGGATGGTTTGGCACCTCGATGTCGGCTCGTCGCATCCTGGGGCTGTAGTTGGTCCCAAGGGTTGGGCTGTTCGCCCATTAAAGCGGCACGCGAGCTGGGTTTAGAACGTCGTGAGACAGTTCGGTCCCTATCCGCTGTGCGCGTTGGAGACTTGAGAAGGGCTGTCCCTAGTACGAGAGGACCGGGACGGACGAACCTCTGGTGTGCCAGTTGTTCTGCCAAGGGCATGGCTGGTTTGCTACGTTCGGGAGAGATAACCGCTGAAAGCATCTAAGCGGGAAGCTTGCTTCGAGATGAGGTCTCCTGCCTCCTTTGAGAGGGTAAGGCCCCCTGTAGACGACGGGGTTGATAGGCCGGGTGTGGAAGCCCTGTGAGGGGTGGAGCTGACCGGTACTAATAGGCCGAGGGCTTGTCCGCTGCAGATAATTGGGTGCTCGCGCATATTTGTTCACGGATTTTCACCGTGTGGATTCCCCTGTGGGTTGGGGTTGAGTCTGCGGGGTGGTGTTGGTTTCCGTGGTGGTTTTGGCAGGAGGGTCACACTCGGTCTCATTCCGAACCCGGTCGTTAAGTCTCCTTGCGCTGATGGTACTGCCCTGTGGTGGGGTGGGAGAGTAGGTCGCTGCCACGGTTTTTCTT
>NZ_BAAHAR010000097.1:0-6716 GCF_054777395.1 Nocardiopsis oceani | reverse complement strand
CAGCGCGGCGAGCTCCTCGTAGGAGGGCGCGGTCTGGTCGGAGGAGGTCACGGGTTCATCGTTGCAGCCCAGGGGTCCCTCTCGCAGGCGAACCGA
The DNA here is from genome assembly GCF_054777395.1 of Nocardiopsis oceani. Classification (NCBI taxonomy): domain Bacteria; kingdom Bacillati; phylum Actinomycetota; class Actinomycetes; order Streptosporangiales; family Nocardiopsidaceae; genus Nocardiopsis; species Nocardiopsis oceani. The sequence continues at coordinate 6,620 of NZ_BAAHAR010000097.1, read as the reverse complement.
TCAACTCACCCAAAGACCTGAACAGTCACGACGCGCGTAGCGGAGACGGCCACAATCGGGCGGCGGGAAAGGAGGGAACCCGCCATGATCCGGGGCGACCTACCCCGGACTGACTACTTTCCTGCTCCAATAACCCCCTCTTGCTTCGATTTATTCCCTAACCCGAAGGCCGTTTTACTGGTGGCCGTTGTCTTTTCCGGACAATGCCTGGAAACCTGGCCCGGCGAGGAACTCCGTCTCACCGGAGCTGATCTTCGGAAGCCCTTCCTTCTTTGGGCTAAAAGGGCTGCTTCACGAAGTGCGGACAGCCCTCAAGGATTCCTCAAGGACGACCAAGTCGTCGGGAAGCATGGGCTGCGCGTGGTGGGGTCGAGGGGAAAGCGGTTCTCTGAGCAGGGCGACGGGAACGGACTCCAGACCGAGCCGAAGAGCCACGGCGATTCGATGATTACCGTCGAGCGCGCCGAACTCCTCGTTGAACCCGAGACGAAGCGGTGTCAGGATCCCGTGTTCTCCGATGTCGGCCGCCAATGTATCCAGGTGACGTGGTGTGTCGACAAGCGCGGAACCAACACTCTCACGGTCGACAGCTCGGTATCGCGCCACGAGCGCGGTTGAGACGAGGACTGCAGCGAACGGCATGGGTCCATCGTGCACGACCACGCGCCGGACTGGCCCGAGTCCCCGGTCTTGCTGGGCTCTGTCAGGTCTGCGGGCGCAGGGGCGGCGGCAGCGGGCAGTAGGGGCCGATCAGGCGGCACAGCAGGACCAATCCTGCAAGTCCGGCCATGATGACCGCCAGACCAAGGCTGACCTGCGCGGGGAGCTCCTGGATGAGTACGAAGACCCCCATGATGAGCACGAGGACCCCGAAGCCCTTGCGTAGGGCGGCCTCCGGCACCCGGGAGCTCGCGAGCGCGCCGACCAGCGACCCGGCGACCGCGGCGGCGGTGACCGCGGCCACCAGTGCCCAGTCCGGGCTCACGGTCGTCAGGTATCCGGTGAGTCCGGCGAAGGACTTCATCGCGATCACGAGCAGGGAGGTCCCCACCGCCGCGGGCATAGCCAGGCCGCCGAGCAGGGCCAGGGCGGGTACGACGAGGAACCCGCCGCCCGCTCCGACGAGTCCGGTGACCGTCCCGACCACCAGGCCGTCGACCACGATCCGCCGGAGGGACGGGGTGCCGTGTCTCCTTCCCGGTTCCTTCCCTTCGGGGGACGTGCCGCGTGCTCGGAGCATGGCCGCGGCGGTGGCGACCATCATGAGGGCGAAGGCGATCATGAGCAGGGTGCCGGGGAGGTGTCCGCCTGCCAGGCCTCCCATGAAGGCCCCCGCCATGCCCGCGGTTCCGAAGACCAGACCGGTGCGCCATCGGACGTTCCCCGAGCGTGTATGCGCGAGTGTGCTGATCAGCGAGGTGACGCCCACGACGAACAGGGAGGCGGCGATGGCTTCCTTGGGCTCCATGCCCGCGACGTAGGTCAGCAGCGGGACCATCAGGATGGAACCACCGCCTCCGAGCAGCCCGAGCGCGAGCCCCACCACCACGGCGAGACCAAGAACGAGGACGAGGTGAAACTCCATTGACGACTCTTCTTCCGTGGTCCGGCCGCGCAGGCGTGGCCTCCGGGTGGCGGGGCTCGACTTCGGTGCGGCGTGCTCAGCCGGTGGCGGCCTCTACTGGGGGAACCGCTGCCGAACCGTCCCGGCCCTGCTGCCACGCGGCCCAGGCGGCGTAGCCGCCGTCGAGTTCGACGACGTCGTATCCGGCGCGGCGCAGGGCACTGGCGGCAACGGAGTTGCGGGCGCCGGTCTGGCAGTAGGTCACGATGGCTCTGTCGGTCGGCAGGGTGTCGAGGTTCCACAGGACCCGTCCGGCGCTGAGCTGCCGGGAGCCGGGGATGTGCCCCGTCGCGTGCTCGGACTTGTTGCGCACGTCCAGGACGAGCGCGGCGTCGGAGTCGGCCAGTTCCGCCGGTGTGATGCGCGGTGGCACGGTCGTCGGCAGGCCCTCCATGGTGGTGGTGTAGCCGGCCACGCGGTCGATGCCCACGCGCACCAGGTGGTCGCGCACCCGTCGGGCCGTGTGTGCGCCGGGTGCGAGGAGCACCAGGGGGCGGGTTTCGGTCTCTGGGTCGTAGGCCCACGCTCCGAAGGCCGCGGCCTTGGCCGGACCTGGGATGTTCAGCGCCCCCGCCACGGTGCCCCGGTGCACGTCGGTGTGTGGACGGGTGTCGGCGAGGACGACCTCGTCTTCGGTCAGGGACTGCCCGATCTCCTCATTCGAGAGTTCGGGGAGCGGAGTCAGCGGCCCCAGGACCCGCGGCCCCTCCTTGTTCTGGCGCTTCATCCGCGCGAAGTAGGCGTGGGCGTCGGGTTGCCCGTCGAGGAGTTCCCCGACGAAGCCGTCCATGTCGTCGTCGTGGAGATACCGGGCCCACCAGGCGTTGAGCCGCTCGTATCCGACCGTGGTGGCTGGGAGCGCGCCGAGGCCCTTGCCGCAGGCGCTTCCAGCGCCGTGTCCGGGAAGGACCTGGACGTGGTCGGGCAGGGCCAGGAAGGTGTCCCGCAGGCTGGTGAACAGCTGGCGAGCGCCCTCGAAGCGGGTGTCGGTCCCTCCGGCGGCCTCGTCGAGCAGGTCGGGGCGGCCCAGGTCTCCGGCGAAGACGAAGTCGCCGGAGAGCATGTAGCCCGGGTCCTGGCTGAATGCCCCGTCGGTGACCAGGAACGACAGGTGTTCGGGGGTGTGTCCGGGGGTGTGGCGCGCCCGGAGGGTGATGTTGCCGATCGTGACGGTGTCGCCGTCCAGGAGCCGTTCGGCGTCGAAGCCGTACTGCCAGTCCTGGCCGCCCTCGCCGGAGACGTACACGGTGGCGCCGGTCGCGGCGGCGAGTTCGCGGGTGCCGGAGAGGTAGTCGGCGTGGATGTGGGTCTCGGTGACGGCCACGATCCGCATGCCGTGTTCGTGTGCCAGGTCGAGGTAGTCGTCGATGTCCCGGCGGGCGTCGACCACGACGGCCTCTCCCCTGGCCTGGCAGCCGATGAAGTAGCCCGCTTGGGCGAGGTCGTTGTCGTAGAGGCGTTCCAGCAGCATGTTTTCTCCTTGATCGATGTGTCCGGTGCGGAGTGCCACCGCAGGTCAGATACTCCGGGGAGTATCCAGAAGACAGAGTTGGGCCCTGTGCACACCACTCACCCGCGGGCGCCGATCCGGGCCAGGGAGTCCTCGATGTCGACGTCGTTGCGGGGCTGGTTGTAGGGCAGGCGGGACAGGGCCATACCCATGGCGCAGGTGTCGGTGACGGCGGCGAAGGCCAGCCCGGCGCCGACGAGCCCGGCGACCGCGACCGTCGGCGGCCACACCAGGGAGGCGAGCACAGAGACCAGGACGATCCCGCCGGCCACCAGCCGGACCTGGCGCTCCAAGGCCCAGCGCTTCCGGCCGTGTACGACGGGGGCGCCCTGGGCTTCCCAGGCGTTCATGCCCCCGCTCAGTACGACGGTGTCGCTCAGACCCGCCGAGGCCAGCTTGTCCTGGCACTGCCCGGCTCGGCTTCCGGACTGGCAGACCAGGACGAGTCGGCCTCCAGCCTCGGCGACGATGCGCTCCAGGTGGGCGTCCACTCGACCCAAGGGCAGGTTGATCGCCCCTGCGATGTGGGAGCTCTCGTACTCGGCGGGGGTGCGTACGTCGACGAGCAGGGTGTACGGATCGGTTTCGAGCAGGTCGCGCACGACGGGTACGTCGATGCCGTGGTTTCTCATGTGGCTCCTTCGGTGGTGGCGGATCTTGGTGGGGTACCCCGGGGAGTATGCATCGGACAGACGCGTGCCTTGGATTCGGCAAGGCCATGACGCCCGAAGCGACTGAGTCACATACTGGGGGGAGTATCCAGTAGACGCGGGTTCGCCTAGTCGAGAACAAGGGGCACCCGGTGCGAAGTCGAAGCGTGGGCGCCCACCTCGCGGTCGGCGCCCCGAATCCTCAGGCCAAGGTCAGGAACAGCTTCTCCAGCTCCTCCTCGGTGAGTTCGGGCTCCTCACCCTGCTCGCGCGCCGCGTTGCAGTGCCGCATGCCGCTCGCGACGATCTTGAACCCGGCCCGGTCCAGGGCGCGGGAGACCGCGGCCAACTGCTGGAGGACCGTGGTGCAGTCCTCGCCCTCCTCCATCATCGAGATGACACCGGAGAGTTGACCTTGGGCGCGCTTGAGTCGCGTGATGGCGTCGCCCACCATTTCAGGCTTCATACTGGTCTCCTTTCGGCCCGCAGCCCCCACCATACCCCCGGGTGTATCCGCTCGGGCTATCGTGTCGGTCACACCGCCCGGCGGCACGGGTCGCTCGCTCGGACCCGAGAGTCCGGGCGCCCCGGGCCTTTCTGGGGCCGGTGAGGCCACAGTCGCAGTTGCCCCCGAGGCGGATTCGGAGCCGCGGCCGCTCTCACCTAGGCAGGGCCTTCACCCGCTGGCGGCCGGAGCGCGTACCTTGGGGTTCTGTACGGGCGGAGCTTCGACGCTCCAGAACCTGCCGGGCCTGGAGGAGAGACATCAGCATCGCAACCGTCCCTGCCGCGCCCGCGGTGGAAGGGACACCCCGATGACCAATACTGAGGCGAACCCGGCCACCCACGTGTGCGCCGACGGCGGCCTGCCGGGGCCGTGGGCCGAGTGCGAGGGCGGGGCCACCGTCGAGATCATCACCGCCCGCTCCGTACCGCTGGGCGGGCCGCGCGCGATGAACGTGCGCCGCACACTGCCGCAGCGGCAGCGTTCGCTGATCGGCGCGTGGTGCTTCGTCGACCACTACGGGCCGGACGAAGTGGCTGCCACCGGCGGCATGGACGTGGCACCGCACCCGCACACGGGGCTGCAGACGCTCAGCTGGCTGTTCGAGGGCACCGTCGCACACATCGACTCCGGGGGACACAGCGCCGACGTCCGTCCCGGGGAGATGAACCTGATGACGGCGGGGGCCGGCATCTGCCACTCGGAGACCTCCACACCGGACACCGACCGGCTCCATGGCGTACAGCTCTGGATCGCCCTCCCGGAGGAGGCGCGCCACAGGCCGGGCCGCGACTTCGAGCACTTCGTCCCCGAACCGGTCGAGTTCGACGGGGGTGCCGCGCTGGTGTTCCTCGGTTCGCTGCTGGGGTCGGAGTCGCCGGTCAGCATGTACACGCCGCTGGTGGGCGCCGAGATCAGGCTCGCCCCCGGTGCGGCCCTCGAACTCGCGGTCGATCCCGGGTTCGAGCACGGCCTCCTGGTGGACACGGGCGAGGCCGTCACCCTCGAGGGCGTGCACGTGCCCGAGGACGCCGTGGGTTACACCGGGGTCGGGACCCGTTCCCTGCGTATCGCCAACGGCGGCGACGGACCGGCCCGGCTCGTGTTCCTGGGCGGTGCCCCCTTCGGTGAGGAGGTCGTCATGTGGTGGAACTTCCTGGGCCGCTCGACGGAGGAGATCCGGCAGTACCGGGAGGAGTGGCAGAACCACGGCGAGCGGTTCGGGCGCGTCGAGGGCTATGTGGGACACGGCGGCCCGGGTAGGAACCGGGACGGGATGGGGAGGATCCCCGCCCCGGAGCTGCCACAGGTGCGGATGCGGCCGCGGAAGAACCCGCCGCCCCACGCGCGCTTCCAGGACTGACAGCCGCGGGAGCGTCCGGACGGGCACTCCCCCGGGCCGGGCACCCCTGCGGCCGCCGCCGGCCGAACCGAACACCACCGCACAGAGAGGTCGTTGCCATGACCGAGCCGCAGACCGACAAGACCGGTGCCGTCGTCCACGTCGAACTTGACGAGACGCGCACCATCAGCGCCTACACCGTGAGTCTGGACGACGGCACGCTCGCCGGCCGCGCGGACTTCGTCGATCCCCCGGAGGCCGACGGCGAGCGCGTCTTCTTCCACACCGAGGTTGATTCGGAGTTCGGTGGGCGGGGCCTGGCCGGGCTCCTGCTGCGCGAGGCGCTGGCCGACAGCGTCCGCAAGAACCTCACCGTGGTGCCCGTGTGCCCGCTGTTCGCCAAGCACCTGGACAAGAACGGCGACAAGTACACGGCCGACGGCGGCAAGTTCCGCCGCCCGCGCCCGGCCGACCTGGAGCTGGTCAAGCAGACCACCAAGAAAGAGGCGTGAGCACGGGGCGCCCTTTGGTCGATAGGGGACGCCCCGGGGCTAAGCAGCAGGAAAGGTGGTCCCCGCCAGGACCGCACGGGTCACGCTCCCCAGCCTTGGCCACCTCGCGTAACACCGCGATCGGGCTGCGCTGGGCGGCCGGGTTCGACAACATCACCGAGGCCAACCGTCCCAAGCTCCGTGACGAGAACCGCCAGTTCAGACCCCTAAAGGCCTGACTTTGCCGTGCCCTGCGGCTCTGGGCAAGCTTGGCGTCGGAAATTTTCTTCCCTGGTTCCGCCATCAAGGGGCGAGAAACACTGAGCCTTTCCGAGTAAGCGGTCGTTACGTAGCGTGATTCTCTGTTCAGGCTGTCCTGTCGTGTTCCAGGTGCAGCAAGACCAGAGCTGCCTGGACGACCGCACCGATCCGCCAGGGATCGAGGCTGACTCTGCGCAGGGCCTTGTAGTTCTTCAGAAGTGCGTTCGCGCGCTCGCT
>NZ_BAAHAR010000096.1:0-7243 GCF_054777395.1 Nocardiopsis oceani | reverse complement strand
CGCCAACCTGCCGTCGTAGCGGAGCGGGTCAAGGTGGAGCGCCAATGACGCGCGAAGCGCTCGATGGCGACGACCTTGAGGCGCGTAGCGGAGACGGCCACAATCGGGCGGCGGGAAAGGAGGGAACCCCAGCAAGGGCGACTGGAGCAACTCCGAATAGAAGCAACATCTCATGTGCGTCGGGCGCCTGAGCCGATGGGGGTGTAAGCAATAGGCCGTAGCGCAGCACAACCCCTACACCTATCCCGCTCTACACCTGCCTGACCCTGCCCTGACCGGTCCTGCCCTGCCCTGGCCGGTCCCTCTCTGCCCGGTCCTGTCCTGTCCCTGCCCGGTCCTTCTCTGCCCGGTCCTGTCCTGTCCCTGCCCGGTCCCTGTCCTACAAACCGAGCTCTTCGTGGAGGCGGGCGATCCGGAGTGCGTCCCTCTGTGCGTCTTCCAGGGAAGCCAGTGCCTCGTCCTGCTGCCGACCGCCCGCGCTCTCGGCCAGGATCTCGTTCGCGATCCGGTCATAACGCTCGATGCGGCCCATGTCCTCCAAGAGGTGCTGGGCCTTGCGCACCCTGGCGGCGTAGCCCTGGATCGCCGCGACCCGCTTCCCGGCTTCGGCTCGGAGGCTGTTGATCGCCTCGACCGCCCTCCGGTGGGCCAGGTTCGCCTGCTCTTGGTCGCTTCGGGGCGCCCCCACACCGTTCAGCTCACGCTCGGCGCTCGAGGCCTTGTGCAGGTCCGCGGCGATCTGCCATTCGAGGTCGCGCAGGACGACGGTATTCCGTGCGGTGTCCAGCAGCTGGCCGCGGCGGTGCAGCGGCGACTCCAGAACGGTGTCCACGGCGCTCTGCACCCGGCGCAGCAAGGGCCGGTTCCGCCGCGTGAGCAGGCCCGCGGTGACGTAGTCCCGGCCGGCCGCCGCGGCCAGTAGCTTCTTCAGCTGCCGGTGCCGTTCCAGCTTCCCTTGAGGGGCCCGGTACCAGCGGACGGCGAGGATGCAGCCCACGATCAACGCGACGAGGATCAGGGGCACGGCCTCCGGCAGGAGGACCATCAGGAACAGGACGACGGGTGCCGCCAGGAATCCGGCACAGCCGGAGGCGGACTTGAACTCCTCGCGCGCTCGGAGTTCCTCGTGGCTGGGCGGAGGGGACGGCTCCGGAAGTACGGCGCCTGGGCGGATGGTCGGGCGGTCCGGCATGGGTGCTCCCTCGGGCGTTCCGGTGTCCACCGGTATGCGGGGTGGTGCCGCCCGGGCGCCTCGGTGGCCGGTGAGGGGACCGGCGGTTCTGTCGGCGTCGGGCCGAAGAGGGGCGCTCGGGCCGCGTTCGTGCGCAGTCCGCGTCAGCCGTCGCCCTCGTCGGAGGGCTCCGGTTCCGCGGTGGGCGGGGGCGCAGGGCTGGGCGGTTCCAGTTGGACGACCTCGTTGCCACCGCAGGTGGTGAGCAGGAGCCCCAGGGCGGCGGTGGTGAGTGTGCGCGAACAGCTCATGAGGGACCCTCCTGTTTGTGTTCCAGGAGTGAACATTAGCGTGTGAATGACATTCACAGCAAGAGTGTGTATATTCGATAGTGCGACGCCGGAAGGGGTTGCTGGGGCGGGCGGCGGTCCGCGGAGACAGTCGCGGTCCGCCGTCCCGTCCCCGATCCGGCCTCGGCGGCACCCGCTCCGCCCTCGCAACCACCAGACACCGGAGCGAACCATGTCCCACAACCACCACCCCTATGGCCCGCCCGAAGCCGCGCCGGACATGCCCACCGGAGCCAAGGTCGGGATCGGCTGCCTCGGCTGCTTCGGCGCGACCGTGACCGGCTTCGTGGCGCTGGCGGTCCTCGGCGCCCTGGTGCCGGGCCCCGACAGCGGAGGGGGCACCACCGCGCCCGCGTCCCCGGAAGCCTCCGAGAGCCGTGAGGCCAACGAAGCCCAGGAGGCCCTAGAGGCCGACGAGGACGCTGACGAGGGCGCCGATGCCGAGGAGGACCACCCGGGCTTGGGCGACACGGTCGAGCACGGTGACTGGGAAATCACGGTGCACGCCATCGAACACGACGTGCCGTTCGCCGACCTCAGCGACTTCGCCGACGATGACCACGACGGGCAGTGGGTCACCGTCGAGATGGAGGTGACCAACCTCGGCAGCGGCCCGGAGAGCTTCTCCGGCCGGGACCAGGTGCTCATGGACGACAGCGGTTCCATGTACCGCTACGACATCTGGGCTTCCGACCTGTTCGACAGAGACCTCAACCCCGGCACCGGTTCGAGCGGGACCCTCGCCTACGACGTGCCGAGCGATTTCGAGGCCGACCACATGCTCGTCAACGGCAGGAGCTCCGGGGCCACCGGCATCCGCATCGAACTCGACTGACCGCTCTCTGCGCCAGCGCTCGGAAGGCACCGCCTGCCGCCGGGAAACCCCCTGCCGCCGTGGATCCGACCGGGATCGGTGAAGTGACCCGTCCTGCGCCGGGGCCGTTGACTCCTCCTCCGGCAACGCGGATATTCGCTTCCCAACGCACCGGACGACACCGGTGCGCCCCTCCACCCGCAGGAGAACGCAATGGAAACTCGGAGCTTAATCCGACGCGGCATGGCAGTCCTCGCAGGCCCGCTCATGGCCGCGGCACTCGTCTCGGTGCCGTCGGCGGCTGCCGCAGACGCCCCCGAGACCTTCGGCGGTACCGGCCCCTACGAGGCCGGGTACGTCACCGACGACGGCCTGCCCGAGCACACGGTCTACCGGCCCCTGGAACTGCCCGAGGACGAGGCACTCCCGGTCGTCGCGTGGGGTAACGGCGCCTGCAGGGCCGACGGAACGTGGTTCGAGAACATCCTCACCGAGTTCGCCTCGCACGGTTTCCTGGTCATCGCCAACGGCCAGCCGGACGGCTCCGGGAGTACCGACTCCGCGATGCTCACCGAAGCCTTGGACTGGTCCGAAACAGAGAACTCCCGCCCGTCCAGCGAGTACCGGGATCGCCTCGACACCGACCGGATGGCCGTCATGGGCCAGTCGTGCGGCGGCCTGGAGACCTATGAGGTCGCCGACGACCCCCGCATCACCACCACGGTCATCTGGAACAGCGGCATGTTCAGCGACAGCGACCCCGACCGCCTCGACCACCTGCACGCCCCGATCGCCTACTTCACCGGCGGCCCGAGCGACATCGCCTACGGCAACGCGCTCAACGACTGGCGGGACCTGCCCGAGGACCTTCCCGCGTTCATGGGCCACCTGGACGTAGGACACTTCGGGACCTTCCCCGAGCCCGACGGCGGCGAGTACGGACGCGTCGGTACCGCCTGGCTCCAATGGCACCTCAAGGACGACGAGGAGGCAGCCGAGCAGTTCGTCGGTGCCGACTGCGGCCTGTGCACCGACCCCGAGTGGGACGTCGACAGCAAGAACCTCTGACCGGGCCCTCACCGAAACCTGGCCGGGCCCCACCGAACACCATTCCCCCTCTCCATGGCACCGCACCCGCAGAGCCGGGGGCCGTGCCTGCGGCGCGGCCCCCGGTCGGTCAGGGTTCGTGGAACGTCGGCAGTTCCACCACCGGAGCGCTCGTGTACTCCACACCGGGCTCTGGTGGGACGGGTTCACCCGAGGCGGCATCGGTGCAGTGGGCGTCGAACATCTCCGCCTCGTCCAAGGGGGTCAGTGCGTGCGCCCCCACCTGCCAGCCGAGGACGCTCTTGACCGGTATGACGACCCCGTTGGCGAGCGTGTGGGAGGGGCGGTCGGTGAAGGTGCGCAGAACCAGCGCCGAGGGCGAGGTTGCGCAGAGGGCGCTGTACAGACGTTCCACCACCTCGGGGTGTTCGACCTCGAAGTCCCCGCCCCGGACTCCGAGAGCGGTGGACATCGCGTACCGGGTGTGCAGGGTCAGGATGTGGCGTTCGCCGGGCAGGTCTCGGAAGAGGGCCCGGAGCAGGGCGTGGGCGTTCCTGGAGAGCATTTTTCCAGTATGGGACGGGCAGAGCCGCCGGATCGGGTTGTCCACAGGCCAGTTCTCCGGGGCGCCGTCCACTGCCGAGACACCTCCTTACCCTGGGAGACCTCCCTACCTTCGGGGGACCTCCCTACCCCCGGGAGACCTCGGGCAGCCGACCGCCGGCCACCACCCCGACCAGCCCCAGAACCGCCAGGAAGACCAGAGTCCACTCCACTCCGAGGAGCGCCAGCAGTGAGCTGACACCTCCGACCACCAGCAGGACCAACCCCATCGCCGAGTTCGAGACCGCCACATAGGTGGTGCGCCGGTCGCCCTCGGCCATGTCGATCACGTAGGTCTTGCGCCCCACCCGGACCCCGGTGTGCGTCAACGTCAGCAAGAAGTAGCAGGCGATGAACACGGACGAGCCCCACGCGGTCGTTCCGGTGAAACCGGGCAGGGACACGATCAGGACCAGCGCGAGGATGATGGCCGAGGCGAGCGCGGCCCCAATCGTCATGAGCCTCCGGCTCGACCAGTCGGCGAGCCGGCCCGACAGGCGCCCGCCCACCAGGGCGGCGACCCCGGAAGCGATGACGTACCCGCCCAGCCCGGACAGCCCGGTGGTGCCCGACTGGGTGGCGAGGGTGACCACGAACGGCGGGCTCAGCGCCGACACCAGCAGCAGGCCGCGCACCGTGACGAAGTGCCGGAAGGAACGGTCCTCGCCCAGCAGCCGGTAGGTCTGTACGAACCAGTCGTGCCACCGCACGGGTGCGTCGCCGGAGGACCGCCCCGACCCTGCGGGCGCGCCCGGCGAGGCTGCCTCCGTCGAGGCTGCCTCGTCGGCCGGTTCGCGCACCCGGGCGTAGACCCAGGCCACACCCACCCACAGGGCGGCGCCGCCGGCCAGCACCCAGGCGAGCCGACCGGCGTCCAGGTCCTCCCCGCCGAGCACACGGATCCCCACCCCCAGGGTGATGGCCACGAGCCCGGCCGCGGCGGTGGCCAGCCCGATGATCTGTCCGCGCTCCCCGCTGGGCACGGTACGGCCCTGGACGTCCTTGGAGGAGACCGAGCACAGGCACCGGCCCAGGGAGAACACGGCCAGGGCCAGCAGGATGACCAGCCCGGCGGCGAGCCCCTGCGCGAGCGCGGCCGTCGCCGCCATCACCGCCACCGACAGGGCCTGGATCAGGGAACCGGAGACGAACACCCACTTGCGGTAGCGGGCCCGCAGGATCAGCGGCGTCAACAGCGCCTGCGGCAGCATCGAACCGGCCTCGCGGACGGGTACGAGCAGCCCCACCAGCGCCGCGGGCACGCCTAGCGCGTGGAACAGCCAGGGCAGCACCGTCGAGGCATTGACCGCCTGGTCGCCGGAGGACTGCAGGGCGTTGGCCGGTACCAGGCGCAGGCCGTTGCTTGCGATGTCGGCGCGCACGGTTTCAGGTAGGTCGGCCTCGGTCTGCCGGTCGCGTCTGACCAGAGCTGAGTAGATTTTCTCGGTTGCGGTCATGTCCTCACGCTAGAGAGGTGAGCCGCAGTGTACGTGCGGCGCCACACCGGCGCGCGGGCAGAGGTTCGCGTGGGAGCTCCGGAAGGTCACCGCTCCAGGAGCTCGGTGGTGCCGGCCCCGGGAAGGGCGACCGTCACCTGGGTGCCCCACGGGTCGCGCAGAACCACTGACCGGCCGGTGTCGGCGTGCTCCAGGCGGTTCTCCTGCAGACGGGCGACCAGGGCGTCCAGGTCCTGACGGGACGGCACGGTGAGCGCCACGTCGCCCAGCCCCAGGCTCGAGGCACGCGGCCCCGCCCCGGCGCTGTTCCACGTGTTCATCGCGACGTGGTGGTGGTAGCCGCCCGCGGAGGCGAACAGCGCGCCCGGGTAGGTGTCGACGGTGGTCGTGAACCCGAGTGCGTCGACGTAGAAGGCTCTGGCGGTGGCGATGTCGCCGACCTGCAGGTGGACGTGGCCGACCTTGCCTGCCCGGCGCGGCGCGTCGGACACGACGGCCTCGTCGAGGTGGGTGCGCAGGTAGTTGTTCGGGTCCAGGTAGTGCGTGGCCATCTGGAGCCGACCGTCGACGTACTTCCAGTCCGAGCGGTCGCGGTCGGTGTAGAGCTCGATGCCGTTGCCTTCGGGATCGGTGAAGTAGAAGGCCTCGCTGACCAGGTGGTCGGAGGAGCCGACGAAGCGGCTGCGCTGGTCCTGCGCCGCGTGGTAGACGGTCGCGGCGAGCGAGGCGGCGTCGTCGAAGAGGAACGCGGTGTGGAACAGCCCGGCCTGGCGCGGGTCGACCTCGGGCAGCCCGGGGGTGGCGACCAGCCGGACCATCGGGGTCGTTCCGCGGCCGAGGACGCGGCGCACCTCGCGCCCGTCCGAACGTTCCTCGATGGGCTCGAGGGCGAGGGCGTTCGTGTAGTACGAGGTCATCGTCTCCAGGTCGCCCACGTGCAGGGATACGGCGTCCATGTGCGTGGCGTCGTTGAGCACGCGGTCGCTCACGGGCGGGCTCTGCGGGGTCTGCGCGGTGTCGGACATGGTGGGCTCCTTGGGGTCGGGCCGAGGCTGCTGGTTGCGCATCCTCCGAAAGAAGTCATCCAGTAAAAGGTTGAGAGTTCAAGTTATATTCCCCCTTGGAGGTGACCCGTGCCATGCGCCCCCGGCAGCAGTCGGCCCCGCCCCGCGGCGCCACGTGTCACAGGTGTGTGGTTGTCTCATCCCATGGGCGTTGAGATCGAGCGGTTCCTGCGGCTGGTGAGTGCGCTGCCGGAGTGCGTTGACCAGGAGTCAGAGCGGTACACGACGTTCCGGGTCCGCGGTAGGCCGTTCGGCTACTTGTGGCCGCGCACCGCCACCGTGGGACTGAAGCAGACCCTGATCGAACAAGCCGCGCTGGTGGCCGAGCGGCCCGAGGTGTTCGAGGTGCAGTTCACCGCGGGCGGCTACGGCTGGGTGGTGGTCCACCTCGACGGAATCGACCTGGATGAGCTCAGCGAACTCACCCTGGAAGCCTGGTACCTGACGGCTCCGGAGGACCTGCTCACCGCCCCGCCCACGCCCGCGTCCCTGGTCGATGCCTGACGTCCGCGGCAACGCCCCCGCCTTGTGAGCGCCCGGGCATAACGGATCGTCACAAAAAAAGGCCGGAGAGTAAGATCACTCCGGCCCCTGAGGACGCTTCAGTACCCGTGACTGTTCAGGTCTTTGGGTGAGTTGATCGGTTCGCCTGCGAGAGGGACCCCTGGGCTGCAACGATGAACCCGTGACCTCCTCCGACCAGACCGCGCCCTCCTACGAGGAGCTCGCCGCGCTGG
>NZ_BAAHAR010000095.1:0-7770 GCF_054777395.1 Nocardiopsis oceani | reverse complement strand
TTCGCCTCGGGCTTCCTCTCGACCCCACCTCACGGTGACGCCGTTGCCTCCGGCTCAGAGTTAGCACTGCCGCTTCCTCTAGAGGACTTCCACCTCCAAGCAACTGCCCATGCTGGGCACACCAAGAAAGCGGCCGCCCCTCCCGGAGGAGGAACGGCCGCTTGACGCAGACCAGCGGGCTTCTGAGGCCCGCAGAGGACTACTTGAGGGTGACGGTGGCGCCGGCGCCCTCGAGGGCCTCCTTGGCCTTGTCCGCGTTGTCCTTGCTGACGCCCTCGAGCAGAGCCTTCGGGGCGTTGTCGACGAGGTCCTTGGCCTCCTTGAGACCCAGGCTCGTGAGGCCGCGGACCTCCTTGATGACCTGGATCTTCTTGTCGCCAGCGCTCTCGAGGACGACGTCGAACTCGCTCTGCTCCTCGACCTCTTCGGCGGCGCCACCGGCGGCGGGGCCGGCGACGGCGACGGCGGCCGGCGCGGCGGCGGTGACGTCGAACTTGTCCTCGAACAGCTTCACGAACTCGGACAGCTCGAGGAGGGTCATCTCCTCGAACGCGGCAAGCAGGTCCTCGTTGCTGAGCTTCGCCATGGTGCGATCTCTCTTTCTCTAACGACACGCGCGCCCGACGGCGCATCGTGCGAGCCAGTGGCCGGGCGCTGTCGGCACCCGCCGTGGTTCAAAAGGTTTAAGCGGCTTCCTCGTTGCGCTTGTCCGCCAGGGCCTGCGCGAGACGCACAGTCTTGGAGGGCAGCGCCTGGAAGACGGCGGCGGCCTGGCCCTGCTTGGCCTTGAGCGCACCCGCCAGCTTCGAGAGGAGAACCTCTCGGGACTCCAGGTCGGCCAGCTTGCTGATGTCCTCGGCGGCCATCGACTTGCCGTCGATGAGTCCGCCCTTGATCACCAGGGACGAGTTCTTCTTCGAGAAGTCACGCAGACCCTTGGCGGCCTCGACAACGTCCCCGTGGACGAAGGCGATGGCGGACGGGCCCTCGAGCAGATCGCTGATCTGCTCGTCGACACCGGCGTCCTTGACCGCGATCTTGGTCAGCGTGTTCTTGACGATGCGAAAACGCGCAGTCTGGCCGAGGCTGTGACGCAGTTCAGAGATCTGCGCAACACTGAGCCCCCGGTATTCGGTCAGCACGGCGCCGTTCGACTCACGAAGCTCGTTCGAGAGTTCGGCGACCGCGGCTGCCTTGTCCGGCCTCGCCATGGGACTCCTTCCAACAGTGAACGCTGGCGATTCCCAAGGACTCCCACGATCGGCGTCTGCACGAGAAAAAGCCCCGGGCGCGAGGCGCACGGGGCATGTCCGCGTTCTCAGGCCGTGACTGGCACGGACCCCGGAACGGGAAAGCTCTGGTGACACCTGCGCGGGCGCCCATCGTGAATGGGTCCTTAGGTCACCCGATCGGGTGACGACCAGCGGTCTTCGGCAATTACCAACAATAGCGGACTCCCGGAGGTGCTCGAACACATGAGGCACACATGACCGGTGATCCGCGACACGCGACGGGCCCCGCTCCCCCAGAGGAGGCGGGGCCCGCGGCGGTCAGGCCTGTTTCGCTCAGGCCTTCAAGCCAAGAGAGAAGGACTAGACCTCGAGCGGGACGCTCGGGCCCATCGTGGTGGTGACCACGCCCTTCTTGACGTAGCGGCCCTTGGCCGCGGACGGCTTGAGACGCTGCACCTCGTCGATCGCGGCCTGGTAGTTCTCCACCAGCTTGGCGTTGTCGAACGACACCTTGCCGATGATGAAGTGCAGGTTCCCGTGGCGGTCCACGCGGAACTCGATCTTGCCGCCCTTGATGTCGGTCACGGCCTTGGCCACGTCCGGGGTGACGGTGCCCGTCTTGGGGTTGGGCATGAGGCCACGCGGACCGAGCACGCGGCCGAGGCGGCCGACCTTGCCCATGAGGTCCGGGGTGGCCACGACGGCGTCGAAGTCGAGGAAGCCGTTCTGGACCTTCTCGACCATCTCGTCGTCGCCGATGATGTCGGCGCCAGCGGCACGAGCCTGCTCGGCACGCTCACCGGTCGCGAAGACCAGGACCCGAGCGGTCTTGCCGGTGCCGTTCGGCAGGTTCACGGTGCCGCGGACCATCTGGTCGGCCTTGCGCGGGTCGACGCCCAGACGCAGGGCGACCTCGACGGTCGCGTCGAACTTGACCTTGGTGGTGTCCTTGGCCAGCTGCACGGCCTCGGCGGGGCTGTAGAGCCGGTCACGGTCCACCAGGTTGTTCGCCTGACGGTGGTTCTTGCTGCGCTTCACGCTGTTCTCCTACAGGAACATGTGGTCTCCGGGCCAGCGCCTGGCCCTGCCACTGTGGTTCTTGCCGTCGAGCTTCCGCGGCCTGAGCGACCGCGCGGAGAGCTACTTGACCTGGATGCCCATCGAGCGGGCGGTACCGGTAACGATCTTCGCTGCGGCTTCGATGTCGTCGGTGTTGAGGTCGGGCAGCTTCGTCTGCGCGATCTCACGGACCTGGTCGGCGGTGATGCTCCCAGCGGTGTTGCGGCCCGGGTCCGTGGCGGCCTTGTCGATGCCCGCGGCCTTGAGGATCAGCTTCGGCGCCGGAGGCGTCTTGGTGACGAAGCTGAAGGAGCGGTCCTCGTAGATGGAGATCTCGACGGGGATGACGCTGCCGCGCTGGCCCTCAGTAGCAGCGTTGTACTGCTTGCAGAAGTCCATGATGTTGACGCCGTGCGGACCGAGAGCGGTACCGACGGGCGGCGCCGGGGTCGCCTGACCGGCGGGGAGCTGCACCTTGACGAGTGCGGCAAGCTTCTTCTTCGGAGGCATATCGGGTCCTTTGCCTGATCTGCGTTGTGTGCCGGCCCCTGCCTCCCTGACGGTGCTCCCCTGCCACGAGGGCACGGCGGCACCGCTGCCGAAGGAGGCCTTCCGCGGCAGAGCGCGGAGTCACGGCCCGTCGGGACCGGACGGGCCGGGGCGCGCACCACCGAGGTGGTACACGCGACAGTAGGTCCGCCCGGAAACGGGCGGACCTACCAAGTCTACGTCGTCCGGACAACTGGTCCGGGCGAATCAGATCTTGGAGACCTGGTTGAACGAGAGCTCGACCGGGGTCTCACGGCCGAAGATCGACACCAGCACCTTGAGCTTCTGGGTGTCCGGGTTGATCTCGCTGACGGTGGCCGGCAGGGTCGCGAACGGACCCTCCATGACCGTGACGGACTCGCCGACCTCGTAAGCGACGTCGGAACGGGGCTCGGCACTGCCACCGCTGGCCGCGGCCTGCTGGGCCTGCTCCGGCTCCTCCTCCGGCTCGGGCGCCAGTAGCTTGGCGACCTCGGAGAGGCTCAGCGGAGCCGGCTTGTTGGACAGACCCACGAAGCCGGTGACACCGGGGGTGTTCCGGATGGCCGACCAGGACTCGTCGGTCAGGTCCAAGCGGACGAGCACGTAACCGGGCAGGACCTTCTCGGTGACCTGCTGGCGCTTACCGCTCTTGACTTCGGTGACCTCGTGCTCGGGAACCTCGACCTGGAAGATGAACTCCTCCATGTTGAGGGACTGGGTGCGGCTCTCGACGTTGGCCTTGACCCGCTTCTCATAGCCCGCGTAGGTGTGCACGACGTACCAGTCGCCGGGCAGCAGGACGAGCTCGTTCTTGAACTCCTCGACGGGGTCGAGACGGGGCAGCTCGGGCTCCGCTTCGGCCTCTTCGGCCCCTTCGGTGCTCCCGTCGGCCTCTTCGGCCGGCTCCGGGCTGTCTGCGTCGGCCTGCTCGACCGCTTCCTCGGACAGCTCGCCCGCCAGGCCGGTCTCTTCCGCCGACGACTGATCCGGCTCCTCTTCGGGGAAGTCGTCAGAGGTCAGTGGGGACTCGGACACGGCTGCTCTTTCTCTCGTCGGATTCGCTAGTGCGTGCGACGCACACCGAACAGGCCGTGCGTCGAACCCAGTTGTGCCAGCTTACGGTCTCTCCGGGCGACACGGGACCAACGCGCGGACGAGCGGGGCCAAGGCCGTGGAAACGGCCACCGTCGAGAGGCGCCCCGGAAGGGGGGCTTAGGGGCCCTCGGGAACACCCTCAGGGACGGCTTCGACGCCCTCAGGACGACCGAAGTTGCTGTAAAGCCAGGTCACAGCCTCACCGAAGGCGTAGTCGAGAAGGGAGACGTAGGAGAGGACCATCACCACGAACACCATGACGACGATGGTGTAGGTGACCAGTTCCCTACGCGTGGGCCAGCGGACCTTGCGCAGCTCGCCGACGACCTGCTTGGTGAACGTCACCGGACCGGTACGACGCGCGGGCTCCTTCTCGGGCTTGGCGTCGGCGTCAGTCTGAGTCACCTGGGGTCCTTAGGGTCGCGGGCTGCTTCAAATTCCCCGTAGTTCCTCGCCCTCGCGGCGGGGTGGCGAGAAATCGCCACCCCGGTCCTGCGTGCGGACTTGCAGGGCAGGAGGGACTCGAACCCCCAACCGCCGGTTTTGGAGACCGGTGCTCTGCCAATTGAGCCACTGCCCTTAGCGGAAACTGCGCTCCCACCATAGCCGGTCCTGAGTACTACCGCACACCCGGAAAGGTGTGACGCCTCCGTAACGACTGGCCGACGCGGATGAGTGTATGCCCTCTCCGCCACTCCGGCCAAACCGTTTCGCGAGGGCATGACAACATGGGCAACATGACTGACCGACCCCGTGTCTCTGCACGTATCAGCGCCATCTCCGAGTCCGCCACCCTCGCGGTGGACGCCAAGGCCAAGGCCATGAAGGCGGAGGGCCGTGCCGTCATCGGTTTCGGCGCGGGTGAACCGGACTTCCCGACCCCCGACTACATCGTCGACGCCGCCGTGGCCGCTGCCCGCGAGCCCCGCTTCCACCGCTACACCCCCGCCGGCGGCCTTCCCGAGCTGAAGAAGGCCATCGCCGAGAAGACCAAGCGTGACTCCGGCTACGAGGTCGACCCCGCCCAGGTCCTGGTGACCAACGGCGGCAAGCAGGCCATCTACGAGGCCTTCGCCGCCATGCTCGACCCGGGCGACGAGGTCATCGTGATCGCCCCGTACTGGACCACCTACCCCGAGTCCATCAAGCTCGCGGGCGGTGTCCCGGTCTTCGTCGTCACCGACGAGAGCACCGGCTACATGGCCAGTGTCGAACAGCTCGAGGCCGCTCGCACCGACCGCACCAAGGTCCTGGTGTTCGTCTCCCCCTCGAACCCGACCGGCGCCGTCTACCCGCGCGAGCAGGTCCGCGCGGTCGGTCAGTGGGCGAACGAGAACGGCCTGTGGGTACTCACCGACGAGATCTACGAGCACCTGGTCTACGGCGACGCCGAGTTCTCCTCGCTGCCCGTCGAGGTCCCCGAGATCGCCGACCGCACCGTCATCGTCAACGGCGTCGCGAAGACGTACGCGATGACCGGCTGGCGTGTGGGGTGGATCATCGGCCCGAAGGACATCGTGAAGGCCGCCGGCAACCTGCAGTCGCACGCCACCTCGAACGTCGCGAACGTCTCGCAGGCCGCTGCGCTGGCCGCCGTCACCGGCGACCTCACCGCGGTCGAGGAAATGAAGAAGTCCTTCGACCGGCGCCGCCAGACCATCGTGCGGATGCTCAACGAGATCGACGGCGTCGTCTGCCCCGAGCCCGAGGGCGCGTTCTACGCCTACCCGTCGGTGAAGGGGGTGCTCGGCAAGGAGATCCGCGGTAAGACGCCGCAGAGCTCCACCGAGCTGGCTGAGATCATCCTCGAGGAGGCCGAGGTCGCCGTGGTGCCGGGCGAGGCCTTCGGTACCCCCGGTTACCTGCGCCTGTCCTACGCGCTCAGCGACGAGGACCTGGCGGAGGGCGTCGGCCGCGTCCAACGGCTCCTGGCCGAGGCCAAGTAGCTCCCCACGCCGAAACGCGCCCCGTGCCGAGCACGGGGCGCTTTCGTGTGTCCCCACCCGTGGCGCTGGTCGATGTGGCGTTGGTCAATCATGGCCCGCTGGGTGCCTCACATGCGGCAGGCTTACGTCATGGAGACACCGACCACCGCTCGCCGATTGGACCGGCTGCCCAAAGCACACCTGCACCTGCACTTCACCGGCTCGATGCGCCACGACACCCTTGTGGAGTTGGCGGAGGAGCGGGGGGTACACCTGCCCCAGGCCCTGGCCAAGGAGTGGCCTCCCAAGCTCCGCGCCACCGACGAACGGGGCTGGTTCCGCTTCCAGCGCCTCTACGACATCGCCCGATCCGTGCTCCGCAAGCCCGAAGACATCCACCGGCTCCTGCGTGAGGCCGCTGAAGACGAGAAGTCCGCGGGCTCCCGGTGGCTGGAGATCCAGGTGGACCCGAGCGGTTACGCGTCCCTCTTCGACGGGCTCACCGCAACCCTCGAACTCATCCTGGACGCGGCCCAGGCCGCCGAGCGCGACACCGGTGTCCACATCGGCCTGATGGTCGCCGCCAACCGCACCAAGCACCCCCTCGACGCCAAGGCGCTCGCCCGGCTTGCCCGCCAGTACAGGGGCAAGGGGGTCGTGTCGTTCGGCCTGAACAACGACGAACGCCGCGGCCGCGCCCGAGAGTTCGAGGGTGCCTTCCGCATCGCCAAGCGGGCCGGTCTCCTCTCCGCGCCCCACGGCGGTGAGCTCAACGGCCCCCGCAGCATCCGCGAGTGCCTGGACGAGCTCGACGCCGACCGGATCGGCCACGGCGTCCGCGCCGTCGAGGACCCCTACCTCCTGGAGCGCATCGCCACCCAGGAGGTCACCCTCGAGATCTGCCCGACCTCCAACGTGGGCCTCGGCGTCATCGAGGAACTGGACCGCCTGCCCCTCCGCAAGCTCTACGCGTCGGGGGCTCCCATCGCCCTCGGCACCGACGACCCGCTCCTGTTCGGTCCCAGGCTCCTGGAGCAGTACCAGATCGCCCGTGAGGTGTTCGAGTTCTCCGACCACGAGATCGCCGACCTCGCCCGCATGTCCATCCGGGGTGCCGGAGCCCCGGACTTCCTCAAGAAGGAGCTCCTCTCCGGCGTCGACCATTGGATCGCCAGCGAGCCCGAACCCATCACCGATCCTGCCGCCGAGGGTCGGTAGAAGCCGAAGGCCCGGAAACCCGGAGGAGCAGAGGCTCGGAGGTACAGAGGCTCGGAGGTACAGAGGCGCAGAGGCGCAGAGGCACGGAGGCGCAGAGGCTCGGAGGTACAGAGGCACAGAGGCACAGAGGCACAGAGGCACAGAGGCACAGAGGCACCAAAGGATCCCAGATACCACCTTGAAACATTCTATTTATTTGGTGTGGGTTACTTCCACGCCCCAGGCACGTCCTGGAAATGTCGGGTGGCGACAGTCGGGGTTTCCCTGTTGGCTAAAGGCGCCCTCCTTTCCCGCCGCCCGATTGTGGCCGTCTCCACTGCGCGCCTCAAGGTCGTCGCCATCGAGCGCTTCGCGCATCAACGGCGCTCCACCTTGACCCGCTCCGCTCCGACGGCGGGTTGGCGGCTATCGGGAAAGGGGGACGGGTGGTCGAGGTCCGAGCCATTCCGGGCTACGCCCGAAAAACCGAACCCCTCGGCCTGGCGGCCGATCCCTGCCACTCCACCGGAGCGTTGACGCCTGGCGGTGTCGCGGCCGGTCATTCGCCCCTGCGAACCCCGAACAGCACGGCCTGCGGCCGGTGGGGCCCCTGCGCCGGAGCCTACCGGTTGCGGGTGTCGCGGCCGGTCAATGCGCCCAGCGAAAACCCCGATGATCTTGCCCCTGTCTCCACCCTCGGCCGCCGAGAGTGGAGACAGGGGCAAGATCAT
>NZ_BAAHAR010000094.1:0-8166 GCF_054777395.1 Nocardiopsis oceani | reverse complement strand
CCAGGTAGTCGGTCAGCAGCCCCTGCGGGGTGGTATCGGTTTCGTGGTGGTGCGGCACATAAGCGAAGCTACCGGTCCGGGGTGGTAGTTCTAATCGCACCGCCGTGAGCAGCCAAAACACACAAAAATAGCGGCCTTTCCCACTACCCGTGTCGCAGCACCGCAACACGAGTTTTTTATTTTTTTCTCACTGCAACCGCAGCGGTTGGGGTGCTGGTGCTTGCGGTCGGACTTGGCCCGTGGTGGCCTCGGATTGAGTCAAACGGGCTGTTGCGTTGAGTCTTGCATCCAGCTATAAGCTTCATGTCCGGCAACTCCCTAGTCGTTCCTATGCGGTATTACCACACCAGATTTCACCGGTGATACGTTGCCGTCTTCGGGGGTATGAGTTGTACTTGAGACTCGCGCCTAAGTCAAATTAAGAAATTTTGGATCAATCACCGAAAACTGATTCTCACTTAAAAAGAAGGGAAAATTTTGGCGGACGCAGAACGGCAGAAGAGTCGGCTGACGGTCGGCGTGCTCGCCGATCCGGTGGCTATGCCCGTCCTGGTCGGTGAGCAGCTGGCCGAGGACCTACCGCAGTTGTTGGCCGACCAGGTCGACTCCGAACAGGTCTGGGACGCACAGGTGCAGCGGGAGCGGCTGCCGCCCAGCGACAGTCGTCACACGGCGATGATGGAGTTGGCCGAGACCAAAATGGCCGAGTACGGCTGGGACATGGTCGTGTGCGTGACTGATCTGCCCATGCGCAGCGGTAGGCGGGCCGTCATGGCTGACATGAACAGCCAGCGGCGCGTGGTCGTGGTCTCCTTGCCGGCCTTTGGGGTCATGGCGCTGCAGCGCCGGGTCGGCGCGGTCGCGACCCAGCTCGTGGCCGATATCCACCGACCCGGCACGCCCCAGGAGGGCAGCGCCCAACACCAACGAAGGCGCCTCCCGGTCCTGTCGGGCCGTTTTCGGCGCCACACCCCTGACCAGCCCGGGGTCGATGCCCGGATCTCCTCACGGTGGGGGGATCTGCGGTTGTTGTTGGGGATGGTGCGGGCTAACCGGCCCTGGCGCCTGGTCTGGAGTCTGACGGGACCGTTGGTCGGTGCTTTTGCTTTCAGCGCCTTCTACTTGCTCAACTCCACGGTCTGGGAGATGGCGACCATGCTCTCGGCCTGGCGCCTAGCGCTCGCGGCCGGCGGAGCGCTGGCGGTGATGACCGGATGGCTCATCGTTTACCACAAGTTGTGGGAGCCGGTCAGGGCGCGTCCACGCATCGAGCGTGAACAGGCGGTGCTGTTCAACGCGACGACGGTGTTGACTTTGGGACTAGGGGTGGCCTTTCTGTATGCGGGCCTGTTCGCGGTCAACACCGTGGCGTCGCTGGTGCTGCTCTCGCCGGGGATACTGGATTCCTACGTCGCGGGGCAGGTGAGTCCAGGCACTTATCTGCTGATCCCTGTGCTGGTGACGGCGGCGAGCACGGTGGCCGGTGCGATCGGTTCCGGTTTCGAGAGCGAGGAGTCGGTGCGCAACGCCGCCTTTAGCCTGCGTGAACGGGAGCGGCGCGAGGCTTTCCGCGAGGAGCTCGAACGGCGCCGAGGAAATCTGCAGGAAGACCACGGGGTTTCCTGAGGTTTCGCGCGACCACCGCACGGGTGAGGTCCGGGCATGGCGGGGTGGTCAGGCCCAGAGGGGTATGTGAGGCGAAGGCTCGCCGGGAGGCCTGCTGAGCTCACGTGGTCGGCGGCTACGCAGCAGACTTAACATACACCGGGACTTGTGGATGTGAAATAAAACACACCCGAAGCCGTGCAAGCGTCATGGCCCTGCGGGCAGGGGGTTGACTGGAAGTAACAGTTGCAAGCCCACAAAACGCGGGAACGCAACTGTATAGCACGGCAGACACGGAGGGGACCATGAGCAAAGAAGAAAAGGGCCAGAGCAAGGCTGAGCAGGCCAAGGGAAAGATCAAGGAAACGACCGGCAAGGTGACCGGTAACGAGCGCCTCGAAGGGGAGGGAAAAGCCGAGCAAGCCAAGGGAAAACTTCGCGAAGGCAAGGAAGACGTCAAGGACACGGTCCGGGATGCGGCCGAAAACCTTCGCGGTGAGGACGACCAGCGCTAAAAGAGCGCCCGCATTCTCACGGTGGTCACAACCTCTGAATTGGAGAGCGTTGCGACCACCGTGTCGTTTTCGGGGCCCGTGAGTCGCCAGAGTCCCGGAGCTGCGTGCCCTTCCACGGGTCCGCTCGCGCTCAGGCCTCGCTCAGCAGCTCTGCACGGAGCCGATCCAGTGTAGCTCGCAAAATCCGGGACACCTGCATCTGGGAACATCCTAGTTCCCCAGCGATCTGCAACTGGGTCATCTCGGAAAAAAAGCTCAGCACAACCACGTAACGTTGCCTCGTGGACAGTTCAGACAGAGCCGACCTGAGCGCCGCTCTGTCCACCACAGAATCGAGCTCGCGATCAACCTCACCCAGGCCGCTGCTGAGGGGTTCCTCCGACCCTTCGTCGTCCACCGGGCGAGGCGCGTCAAGGGAGGCCGCCGAGTACGATTCAGCAGCGTTGAGAAGCTCGCCCGTGGCTTTGGCATCCAGGGCAAAATGCGCGCCGATCTCGGACTGCTGAGGAGACCTGGCGTTGGTGCGAGTGAATTCGGCGACAAAACGGTTGAGTTCGGCACGCCGGTCACGGACCGAACGCGGAGCGTGCACAGACCAAACACAGTCGCGGAAGTGGCGCTTGATCTCTCCGGAGACCGTGGGCAGCAGGTAGGACAAAAAACGCTTGTTGAATGAGTGGTCGAAGCCCGCAATCGCCTTCATCAGGCCGAGGTAGGCGACCTGGCAGAGTTCCTCATGGTCGACGCCCCGGTTGCGGAAACGGGACGCCTCCCGGATCACCACCGGCCGGTAGAGCTGAACGAGCCTGGAACGCAATCTGCACGCAGTCTCGCCCTCGCTCGGCAGGTCTCTCAGTCTCACGAGCAGGTCCTCCGCTTCACCCTCCTCGCGAGTTCCACGCGGTCTGGGTACCGAAGCAGGATTGCGGGCTGCAGTATTCACCACAACAGGTCCTCTCACTCCTCCACTGCCTACACGCAGCGAAAGGAACACTCCGGAACGAAGGCGGTCACGAGGAAAGCCAAACGATCCGTCACTGAAAGGCCCGCTGTTAGACCTGACTCTGCACTACCCGGTCAACGGGTGCGTAAAACCGCGCGCGCCGGGTCCAAACGCCCAAAACCGCACAGCGCCGCCGGACAGGACGCGATGGCGATGAGCACTACAAGCACAGGGGCGGCCGAGCGGGGATGGTTTTACCGCACCCGACCTGAGTCACTTGCACACCTAGGTTGAGATCAAGTTCCCTGTCCGGTCTGCTACCCGGATCCGGTCTTTGGCATTCGTTTGTCACGAGGATTTCGGGCCACCGTGCACGAGGGAATGATTACGAACTTCACTGCCGCGCCGGTGTTTCACCGGTTTCAATCAGCCGTCGCGCCAGCTCCGAGAGCTTGGTGTTGAGGCGGTTGGAGGCGTCCCGAAGCTTGTCGAACGCCTGTTCCGGTGTGAGCCTCTGGCGCTCCATCAGGATGCCCTTGGCCTGTCCGATGACATCGCGGCTTTCCAGAGCCCGCTCCAGGTTCACGTTCCGGAGGTCGGCTTCAGAGAGCATCGTGGTTGATACCAGCGCTACACCGGCATGGGCCGCCAGGAGCATCCCCACGTCCTGGTCGCCGGGTTCGAAGGCGTGCGTGCCGCGCGCGTAGAAGTTCAGCGATCCCAACCGTGGCAGAGATTCCGTCGCGTCTGGAAAGAGGCCCAACGACAGTACCGATCGGCAACCGGCCGCGGTCGCCGCCTTGGCGAAGTCCGGCCACGTTGTGTCGACGGCCAGGTCTGCGCTGGCAGCGAATGCCTTGCCCGAAGAGGACGCCGAGTCCAGGCAAGGTCCCTCACCGTGCTCGTACTGGAGGTGATCAAGCTGGTGTGCTAGGGCTCCTCGATACGCGGGGGTGGTGAACTCATCGCCGCGCTGAAGGGTAACGCTGACCGCGCCACCGCCTTGGACCACTTCGCCTGCAACGAGAACCAGGTGGTCGAGCACTTCGCTGACCGAACTTGCTGTGAACAGGTGCGTTGAGAGTTCGGCGAACCGCGCTGCGAGCGGATAGTCGGACGTCGCTCCGACCGACACCTCTGGCCTGTTCTTATCGAGCTCGCTAGCGCGATTCGCGCGGGCGGTCTCCCGCTCGCGGCGCACGAGCGCGCGCTCCGCTCTCAGCCTCCTCCGGGCAGCGGCCTCAGCTTCGTCGAGCAAGCTGTGCGCACGCAGCCACGCGTCCGCCTCGGCCTCACGGTCATCGGCCGCGGCTTCACGAGCGTCGGCGCTGGCCACGCGCGCGTCCAGGCTCTCCTCACGGATGGCCACCGAGAACTCACGTCGTTCGTTGTTCCATGCCCGCAGCCCTTGGGGATCCTGTGCCCCCTGCGCTGAGTCACCCGACTTTTCACTACCGACCATCTGTGGCCCACCTGACTGTTCCCCGCCCTCAAACTGCGCATTCCAGCGTAGCGGCCTCGTCCCCCGGGAGATCCCGCCCTTGATTGCCGACGCCTTCATCAGGGCAGTGCGGAATCCACAGAACGAATCGCAGGACCAGCGGCGGTCGGCATCGCGATCGGTGCGAGAGGGTCCACGGCGACCAGGCCCGATCCGACCGCACCGATCAGCACCGAATGCCTCTGCAGCAACCGAGGTCCACGGGGTTGGACCGGCCGGTCATAGCGGTGAACCGACATATCTGGCGCCCACGGGTGAACCCGTTGCTTCACGGTCCGAAGCCCTGCGCGCCGGGGTGAGGAGCCGAATCTCCAGCGGCCTGCGAATACAGAAGGCAACGACGAGCGAGGAAGGGCCGACCAACCATGACACTCGTCAACGCGCACATCCAGGACAGGTATCCGACGCGCGTGGACCCCGAGATGGGCCGGGGGTGGATCACACGTGAGGAACCCACGGTGAAAACCGAAGCACGGAAGGGGCCTGCGCACACCGGCGAACTCACCGCACACGCACGCGACGGGTTCCATGTCCAACATGACCTGTTGTCCGAGCATGAGCTCACCGAGTGCTTGGGAGAAATCCGTGCGCTGACCGAGGACGCAGACGTTCGTGCCGATGAGCGCACGATCACCGAGCCGACCTCCAACGAGGTTCGTTCCGTGTTCGATGCTCACTTGTTCAGCGACCACATCGCCCGGCTCATCCGCCAGCCCCGTATCCTGGACAGAGCACGGCAGGTCCTCGGAACAGACGTCTACGTCCACCAGAGCCGTGTGAACTTCATGCCGGGCTTCCGCGGGAGCGGGTTCTACTGGCACTCGGATTTCGAGACGTGGCACGCAGAAGACGGCATGGCCCACATGAAAGCGGTCAGCCTGTCCATCGGGTTGACCGACAACTACGCTTTCAACGGAGGGCTGATGCTCATGCCAGGGGCGCACCGGACGTTCGTACCCTGCGTGGGTCGTACCCCGGACGAGAACTACAGGTCCTCGCTCAGGTCCCAAAAGGTTGGTGTTCCGCAAGAGGACGACATCGCTGAACTGGCGCGCCGTCATGGTATCAAGCAGTTCACCGGTCCCAGCGGCTCCGCCTTGTGGTTCGACTGCAACAGCATGCACGGTTCCGGGAACAACATCACGCCGTTTCCACGGTCCAACATCTTCGTGGTGTTCAACAGCGTGGAGAACGCGTTGGTCGAACCCTTCTCAGCCACCGAGCGCCGTCCGGAGTTCGTCGCCTCCCGCGACACCGCGCCGTTGCATCCTTGATCTTGTCCTCACTCCGAGAGCTCATCTCAAAAGCTGTCGGTATGGAGGCCACTCAGGTCCGACGGGTTCTACCGGGCGGGTTTACGCCCCTCGGTCGTAGGCACGTCGTGCCTTCCCCGCCTGGAAGCCGAGGTGGTGGGTGCCGGAGAGGTGGACCACGAGGCCTTTCTGGCCGTTTACGGCGACGCACAGGTCGTGCGTGGGGTGCAGTGGGGAGGAGCCCCGCTCGGCCTGGATCCGGTGCGCGCTGTGCTCCTGCACCGAGGCTGGGGATGGTGGGGCCGATCCGTGAGCCTGCTGGTGGTGTGGTAGTCAGAAGAAGCCCGCACCCGGACCACGAGAAGGTAGCGTAAGTCGAAAACCGGCCCCCGAACAGCGCCACCCGCAGAGCCGCGGTGATTACCAGGTCGTTGCTTGAGAGGAGCCGTTAGCAATCACGTCCCCAGCCGTAAACGGAACCGGTGCGTCTCAATCGCCCACTGGTCAGGACGCGTAACCCAGTGCGTGGGCCTCACGAGGGTCTGCACCCAAGTGGGCCAGAACTTTTGCTGCGTGTTCGCGCGCAGTCGATTCATTGGCCGCGGCCACCGAGAGTACGGCGGCAACCGCTTGGTCCGAGCGGTTCTCGGTCAGCGTGTACAGGATGCAGGCGGTTTCCACCTGGGATCGGGCCTGGGCTATCAGATGTTGTCGGGTCGTGTCGCGTTCTCCGTGAAGTTCACCGCGGCGGTCGGCGCGCCCGTACAGATAGAAGGCCTGTTCGGCGTACCACAGTGCAGCCTGCGCTGCCGTCGCGCTGTGTGGTTCGGGTCGGGTGTCCAACAAGGGGATGGTCCTTCGCAAGCGGTGGCTGATGGGGGCGGATCACTCTCCAGATCGCCGCAAGTGGTCCAGAGACCTCCTTGCAGGGACTCAGAGCTGTACCGTCCGGATACACCGGGGACGGTCAGAATTACCCTGTGGCAGCCGGATGTGGCTGCTGGACAAACACATCCGCACTGCGGCCATGGCAGTGATGGTTCGGAGCGGGCCCATTTGCCTTGAACCCAACCGAGCATCGGGCTTCTCCCGGTGTGTACATCCTAGACCTGCCGGGGTCTCACGGAGCGTAAGCAAAGCGCGGCGTGTGTCCGCTTCTGACCTGAGTCCGAAGCTGCCTCGATTCACCCTCCAAGAGTCGCTGCACTCGGTTCGGGAACATACATTGGCGAGGCCGTCTGGCGCCGTCAGGCCGGACACGGGCGGTAGTCCACTGGCTCACGCCCGCCGCGACACCCTGCTGCCCGGGCGCGCAGTCTTCCTTGTTTTGTGGGCGGGCACTGAGCATCTCGTAGAGGCCGCTCCGAAGAGGTGTCCTGACTTGGGCGCTGGCAGCGATTCCAACGTTGAGGATCGTCTTACCCGAACCGCTTTGCCCCTGGACCCTGGTGTCGCCGACAACAACACAGCCATGGCGGGCAGGTCTCTCGGTCATCCGCCCACGGGTGCATGGAAAACCCGCCCACCATGGTCTGACCACTCTAACGGCTGATCGCTGCCACCCATGTAGGGGCACGTTCATGGCCCCACAGTTTCGGACCGCGACACGGTTCAGCGTAGAGTCGGCGAGCTGCGCCCTTGTCATGTGGTGTCCAACTCCGAGCGGTCGCGTTCCGACGGGGACACATACGCAAGCAGCCCTCTTTCGCCGCTGTGCGCGGCATGGCCGTGTCGGAGAGCCCGCAGCCCCGAGATGCGGGCTGGGAGCCGAGGCCTGAGGCACCAACTCATCAGGGCGGGGGTGGTCTTGGGCCGGCGGAGCTCCGGTGGAGGACTCCAAGGTCGCGTAGACGACCACGTTGCCGGTGTACTCGCGCCGGATCTCCTCGAAGGCGCCGGCACACGTGATCATCCGCAACTCGGCCCCGCGCTGCGTGGGCCCGTAGACCCTGCGCGTGGGGAACTGGTCCTTGGGGTACTCCTGAGTCTCGTACGCGATGAAAACGGCATCGGCGCCGTACGACCGGGCGGCCCTGCCCGGTAGGCTGGACGTGACCTTCAAAGTCTCGGGTACGGTCACCGGGCCCGGTCCGGAACAGCGGGTATGGAAAGACGGGGACGGCGAGCTGGCCGAGCGTTTGGGCCTTGGGCCAGGCGATCTTGATGCGGCCCGATGGCCATATCGTGGTCCGGTCACCGGACGCGTCTCGCTGAAAGGGCTTTGAGGGGCCCTGCTGTTTCCGGACAGGCTTTGAACCGCCTGTCTCACGCGGCCAGTCGCATCTCCTGATGCGCCGCGTAAATCTCCGCGGGCGTGTTGTATCCCAACGCGGAATGAAGACGCCTGTG
>NZ_BAAHAR010000093.1:0-8498 GCF_054777395.1 Nocardiopsis oceani | reverse complement strand
GTGACCCGGCGCTCTTTCCGGTTCCCCACCCGCAAGCGCGGCACACCCGCCTCATACAGAGTTCGGCACCGGGTCCATATCTGGCGACTCATCCCACCAGCACCAACAACCTAAAACAACGGTATTGAGGGCCCTGCTGTCACCATGTACAACACTCTTGGTTCCGGATCTGAGGTCAATCGGCGTTCTGTCCCCTTTGAGGCCGTGGTTCGCCCGGAAGACCAGTACACGTTTGTGCGGTTCACTGACGGTGAGGTTGTCGTGCCGGCCGCGGCCTCCTGTACCTTGGCCGGCCTCGGCATCACGGCGTCCACAGGAAAAGTTGTGGAATTTCGCTGTCGTGAGTTCCTGGATCCATATCCTTCACCGGATGCTGTTCCCATGATCTACCAGGCGAATATTCGAGCGGGCACGGTGAACCACCAGCTGCCCGTCAGGGGTAAGCCGCAGTGGTTTCGCACCGGTGCGACGGTATCCGACAAGCTCACGGTTCCGGCTGGAACTTATGTGCTGGTCAAGCGATTTTCCGCCAAGGAAGAAAAGCACAGGGTCGTGGCAGGGGTCTGGAGCAGCGATGCACCTGCTGCTTTCGACAACAAAACCAATTATCTTCATGTCGGCGGGAAGGGTATAGACTCGAATCTGGCGCTCGGACTCGTGCTGTGGCTGAACTCAACCATCCTTGGCCAGGTGTTTCGTACCTTCAGCGGGCATACTCAAGTGAACGCTACAGACCTGCGTATGCTGCCGTTTCCTCCTTCGGAAACGTTGATTCGGCTTGCTCACCTGGCGCCTGCCCGTTTCCCAGGGCAAGATGACCTGGACCGCCTGGTCAACAAAGTCATGAGCGAGGTTTGATTCCCGTGACTGGGGCTAAGGGGCCCCGCCGCTGACTCAGTCGGCCTTGATGCCCTCGAAGATGCGGGAGAAGCTCTCGGCCCCGTGGCCCTCGACGATCTGGCTGTCGATCAGGGCCTTGACCGGAGCGACCACGTCCACGCTGACACCGGACTCGCGGCTGGTGCGTGCGATGGCGTCGAGCGCGGAGCGGTTGAAGTCCAGGCTCTGTACGTCGGTCGTGTAGTCCCCGCTGTCGAGGAACTGGGCGTGGTAGTCGAAGGCCGCCGTCATCGCGGTGAGCCACGGCTTGGCCCGCTGGGCGAACTCCGAAGCCGGGATCCCCGCGGTCCGGACCATGGCCGCTCCGTGGTGGAAGCCCGCGAACATCACGTACATCCCGGCCAGGAGCGCGAAGTCCACCTGCGACGCGGTGCCGGGGTCCTCGCCCAGGTACTCGGAGGTCCCCAGCACCTCGAGGGTCGTGCAGTGGTCGTCGAAGACGGCTTGCGTCCCGCTGTACAGGAAGCTCGCCGGGGCGGTGCCCACCATGTCCGGGGTGGCCATGATGCCGCCGTCCAGGTAGTGCACCCCCTGCTTCTCGGCCCAGGCGGCCAGCTCCCGCGCCTCCTCGGCCGTGGTGCTGGTCAGGTTGACCACCGTGTGTCCGCGGAGCTGGTCGGCGACCGGGTCGAGGACGTCGTGGACGGAGTTGTGTTCGAGCAGGCAGAGCACGGTGATACCCCCGGCGGCCAGGGCGTCCCCAACGCTGGAAGCCCCGCGGGCGCCGGCGGCCACGAGCTCCGTGTCCTTGCCGGGCGTGCGGTTCCAGACGGTGGTCGGGTGCCCGGCGCGCAGGAAGGCGTCGGCCAGGGCCCGGCCCATGGCGCCGAGTCCGAGAACGGAGACCGGGGCGGGTGCGTGCTGCGTCATGGTTCTGATTCCCCCTGTGCGCGAAACGGGTGTGGTTTCCGCGCGAGCGTGGTGGTCGAAGACGCTCCCGATACTCGTTCTGTTACTCACCATTCCACAAGTACCTACTAATTTGTGGAATACTAACCTTTTGGTGTGTATCGAGGTGAGGGAGGGTTTCCGTGAGCCGGACCGGGCCGTATTTCTGCGGGATCGACGCCGCGATGGACGTGGTCAGCGGAAAGTGGAAGGTGCTGATCCTGTGGGAGCTGGAGAACAGCGGGACGCGCCGCTTCGGTGAGCTCAGGCGCGGCCTTCCGGGCATCTCGGAGAAGATGCTGATCCAGCACCTGCGCGAGCTCGCCGAGGACGGCATCATCCACCGCGAGGTCTACCGGGAGGTGCCGCCCCGGGTCGAGTACTCCCTCACCGAGCAGGGGGTCTCGCTGAACAAGGCGCTCGAGAGCCTGGGGGAGTGGGGCCGCGAGCGCATCGCGCTGATCGGCGCGGAGAAGGTCTCCCACGACACCGCAGGGTGACCCCGCACCGTCACGGATGGAGACAGCACAGGCATGAAGCACGGGCACGAAGGCGGGGCGGGGTCTGTGGCAACCCCGCCCCGCGCCCCGGTGACCGGGGGAGACGGCGCCAGTCCCTGCCTGGACCGGCACCGCCACCCTTGACCAGCACCCCCGGCCAGGGTCTTCTCCGAGGCCTGTGCCGCCCCGGCCCGGATCAGCTCCCCTTCGGAGCCTCCAGGTCGTACAGCTCGGCCAGCGCCTCGTACGAGTACATGCGGGCCTTCTTGTCGTAGATCATCGACGAGATCATCAGCTCTTCCACCCCGGTATCGGCGATGAACTGGTCGATCTTCGGCTTGACCGTTTCCGGCGAACCCACGAACGAGTAGCGCAGCATCATGTCCAGCTGCTGCTTCTCCCCGGGGCGCCACATGGTGTCGAGCGAACCCTTCTCCACCGGTGGCGGCAGCAGACCGCGCGAATTGCGCAGGGTGCCGAGGAACGCCTGCTGCATGGAGGTGAACAGGCTCTCCGCCTCGGCGTCGGTGTCGGCGATGAAGACGTTGATCCCGGCCATCGCGTACGGCTTCGACGCCTGCTCCGACGGGGCGAAGTCCTCCCGGTATGCGGCAAGCGCATCGTAGAGGGCGTTCGGCGCGAAGTGCGAGGCGAAGGCGTACGGCAGGCCCAGGTGCGCGGCGAGCTGGGCGCCGAACAGGCTGGAACCGAGGATCCACAGCGGGACCCGCAGACCCTCGCCGGGCACGGCGCGGACCGGCTGGCCGGGTGCGGCGGGCTCGAAGAAGGCCTGGAGCTCCTGGACGTCCTGCGGGAACGTGGAGGAGGAGCTGGCGTCGCGGCGCAGCGCCCGCATGGTGCGCGGGTCGGTGCCGGGCGCGCGGCCCAGGCCCAGGTCGATCCGTCCCGGGAAGAGCGACTCCAGGGTGCCGAACTGCTCGGCGATCACCAGCGGGGAGTGGTTGGGCAGCATGATGCCGCCCGAACCGACGCGGATGGTGGACGTGCCCTCGGCGATGAAGCCGAGCGAGACCGAGGTGGCGGCGCTGGCGATCGCCCGCATGTTGTGGTGCTCGGAGAGCCAGAAGCGGTTGTAGCCCCAGCGCTCCAGGTTCTGGGCGAGCTCGCGGGCGTCGCGGATGGCCTCGCCGGGGTTGGAACCCTCGACGATGCTGGCGTGGTCCAGCACCGACAGCGCCGGTGCGGGCTTCACGGATCCGGTGGTGCCTGCGGGTGTTCCAGCTGTTTCCGACATCTCAGTTACCCCTACTGACCTCGAATATTCGATGATCGACGAACATCGAACATTGACGGTACACTCGCCGCTGAACGCACACCAAATCCCGTCCGGGCGCCGGTGCTCCGGCGCGGCGGACGACGGTGGTCGGTGGAGGAGTGGGTGAGTCCCCGGGCGGGGGCTCGTAGCGGCTGCATGACAACGGAAGTGGAGGTCGGGACGTGGTTCCCAAGGGGGTGGCGAAGGGTTACGAGCATCCGGCCCTGTCCGAAGTGGAACTGGTCACGGTGCTGTCCGCGCTCGCCGAACCCACCCGGCTCCGGATCGTGTGCATGCTCGCCGAACTCGGTGGTGAGCGGGCGTGGAAGGACATCGAGCTGCCCATCGCGCAGTCGACGCTGAGCCACCACCTGAAGATCCTGCGCAACGCCGGAGTCGTGCAGAACCGCACCGAGGGCACGCGCTGCTACCTCTCGCTCCGCGACCAGGAGCTGGAAGGCCGGTTCCCCGGGCTGCTGGAGACCGTGCTGAGCTGCCGGGACCCGCATTAGAGGGTGCCCGCGCCCGATCCGCGTCATATCTCGACTCACACCAAGCGCAACGAAGCCCAACCCGGCCTAGTTCCCGGTACCGGGTTGGGCTTCGTGCTGGGTTCTGCGTGGGGGGTTGGTGAGGGGTCGAGAAGGTGGGGTGCGCGGGAGGGGTCAGGCCCGCGCGCTGCCGAGGAAGCTCGACCACTCGGCGGAGGGGAAGGGCAGGAACCCGGCGTCGGGATGCTTCGAGTCCCGGAGCGCAGCCCCCTGGGGGAGGGAACCGATCTCGACGCAGTTCTGGTCTTGGCCGCTGTAGCTGCTCTTGCGGAAGTCAGCGGGGATGGGCGCGACCTCAACGCAGTCGACATCGTGTGCACTGTAGCTGCTCTTACGGAAGTTCAACTCGATCTGTCTCATTGTGTGCTCTCCAGAGTCTTGATCCGCTCGGTGATGTACTCGGCGGATTCTGCTGCACTAATCGCCGATCCTTGTACATCACCGAACACGGTGCTGTAGGTCTCTACATCCTCGGGCTGCTCGAGGTAGAGCGCATCGGTCAATGTAGGGACGCAGACGATGGGAGTGTCCAGCGGGTTCGGGAAGTCCAGGATGATGAAGGGGCCGCTCAGACCGGCGTGGGAACCCTTGCTGAACGGCAGTACTTGGATGTCGATGTGCGGCATCTGGGCCATGTGCAGCAAGTGGCGATGCTGATCTAGGCGCACCTTCGGGCCACCGATCGGGCGGTAGAAGGCTGCTTCATCGATGATGGCTCGGAGCCTGACCGGGTCGAAGCGGGTGAGGATCTCCCGCCGGGCCATGCGGGCTTCGACTTTCCGCTCTATCGCCTTGGGGTCGGTGAAGCGCCCGCCTTGAAGAAGCGCGTGTGTATATGAAGGCGTTTGTAGCAGCCCGGGGAACACTTGCGACTGATACGTCCGCATGGTTGAAGCTTCGGCCTCGAAGTCCGGTAGCGACTCGTCCTTGAAGACGTCCTTGTACTTGGACCACCAGCCACGGATCTTGGCGTCACGTGCGAGTTGGTGGAGTACATCGCGCTTGTCTGAATCTTCCACATTGTAGATGTTGAGAAGTTTGTCCAGATCGTCTGGCTTGACGGTTTGGATTTCGCTGTTCTCGATCATGCTGAGCTTGCCGACGGAGATCTTTGCCCTTTTGGATGCTTCTCCGGTAGTTAGTCCGGATTCTTTGCGGGCCCTCCGCAGTTCGGCAGAGAGTCGTCGGCGGCGAACCGAGGGGCTTCGAGGGTCTTGTTGCACGGGCATGAGTCTACTCCGCAAAAAAACAGATTGAAGTTCTAGGAACAGCTTGACTGAGTTGAACTTCAACATCACTATGGAGATGTAGCCGGACGCAGTGAGTCACCGAGGGTTCCTGCCGGTCAGGCTATGACCTGCCCGTTCCGTGCGTCGCGTGAATCGTGAATCTTCCAACGGGCGTTCGCTTCACCCCTTTCACCTGTGCCTTCGCTCAGTCATGCCAAGGAGTGTGTTCGCTATGTCCATGAACGTCCAGTTCCCGCCCCTGGGGAACGCCACGGTTCCGCTGATCAGCTTCATCCGCCCGCACCACCGGCACTACTTCTCCGGGCGGCCCGAGCGGCCCAACTACCGGGTGCGCAAGTACGACTTCCCGGGGATCGTGCACGTGATGCCGCTGGTCCGGGCCTACCTGGACACCTGCGCGGCCGAGTACCCCGCCGACTTCCGCTACCTCTTCACCCTCCTGGGCAGCGAGCTCGCGAACAACGCGCTCCGGCACAGCCTCTCCAGTCAGCCCGGGGCCACCTACTCCCTGCGTACCGAGCGGCACGCGGACGGGCTCCGGCTGATCTGCAGGGACCGGGGCAACGGCGACCGGGACCCCGCACCGCTCGAGGTCTCGGGCTGCGCCTTCGACCTGGAGGCGGAGTCCGGCCGCGGGCTGGCGATCGTCGACGCCTACTCCCAGGAGTGGGGCGAGCGGGCCCGTTACGCCTCGCGGGATGTCTGGTTCTACCTGGGGGCCGAATCGCCGGCGGCCGCGGAAACCGTGCGGGGCTGAGCACAGAAAAACCCCCGGCCCGGTGCAACTCGCGCGAGTAACACCGGGCCGGGGTCTTCAGAGGACGGGCGACGGCCCAGACATAGCCCCCTACCGCAGGCCGCCGCCCGTCCGCCCCCCTTTGAGAAGCGGGGCTCCCGTGATCCCCCAGATCCCCTCTTCTCTACCTCTCCCCAGCATGCCAGCGCGAAGGGAGAGGCCAGGGGGAACTCGGAAGCCCCTGGATGGTCGAGCAGTGTATTCACGTGCTGGAAAGAACGTGAATTCCCCCGAATTAAACACTGCCCGGCCGGTTGGGAGTGGGTCTCATCGGAAAATCCCCCCTAGTTTAAACCGAATTTCCGATCGAAGTGCAACTCCCGATCGCCCCGCCAACCCTCGTGTGACTAACGTGAGAAAGCGGGACCTGCAGATGTACTCTATCGCTTCACGGGACCATTCTGTACCGCTGTCCGGGGCTGATGGGGGAAGTGGCGCGAACCCCCCGACGGCACCCCAAATCGGACGAATGCATGGAACGACATGCACATCCTGCGGACACCGCAGGTGCCGCAGGCTTCGGGCCCAAAGCCTGCGCCGACTCGGTGGCCGACGCTCTGAGTATGCCCGAGAACACCACCGGTCCGCAGCCGTTCAGAGCCAATTCCCGAAGTTGATTGTCTGGTTCGGCGAGGAGACGCACTCGTACTGTGTCATGAGCTCCGCAGGATTGTTCGAAGCGAAGGATCTGGACCACCTTTTGTTGGTGGTTTGGACCCTTAGGTGACCGCTTGGCCGCTGCCGGACGGGCGGCGGCCCCGGGGAACGCCGGTTGGCTGGCCAGGTGCGGCCATGGTCTGCGAAGGGGTCAAGGCGCGGCGAAAACCCGCCGGGCTGCGTAGCCAAAATGCCGCGGGCCGCCCCAAACCCGTCTGCGGAGTTGGCTGCCGCCGACCGGACCGGAGCGGAACATCACCGGTTGTCTCATTTCTCGCGATGAGGTCTGGCCAAAAGGCCGACCCCGGCGCACGATGAAGCAACAGCGTGCTCCGGCAGCCGAAAGCGATCCCCCATGGCTTCGACCTCCGCTACCCCCTCCCCGGCACAGCTCCCACCGCACGTTCACCCGCTCCAGGACGGCGACCCCGGACGGATCGGCGACTACACGATCATCGGCCGACTGGGCAGCGGCGGCATGGGCACCGTGTACGCGGGGGTCTCGGACGAACTGGGGCGGGTGGCGGTGAAGGTCGCCCACCCGGCGCCCGGCGAACAGAGCCAGGGCGCAGGCTCCGGCGGCTCGGAGAGCAGAGCCAACACCCGGTTCAAGCGCGAGATCGAGCTCATGCGACGGGTGCAAGGGGTCTGCGCGGTCACCGTGCACGACAGCGGTGAGTACGAAGGGCGCCCGTGGGCCGCCATCGAGTACGTGCCCGGGCTCGACCTCCACCGGTACGTACGCGAGCACGGGCCGCTCACCGGTGACCCCTCGCTCCTGCTCGCCGCGGGCTGCGCCGAGGCCCTCGCCGCCGTCCACGGGGCCCGGGTCGCCCACGGGGACATCAAGCCGGGCAACGCGCTGATGGCACCCGGCGGCCCCAAGGTCGTGGACTACGGGATCGCGCGGCTGCTGGAGGACCTGCCGACCGGGACGGTCTCCGGCAGCCTGGGCTGGATGGCCCCCGAACGGTACCGGGGCACGGAACCGGAGCCGGAATCGGAAGCACCGGCCGACCCGGACGCCCCCTACACCTTCGACTACGTTCAGGTCCTGGCTGGACCGGGCGAGCCGGCGTACCGGGCGTCGGGCATGAACTGGTTCGGCGGCAGTACGGTCACGATGTCCGTGGACGGCGAACTCGTCTACGGGACTCCGGACGGCGGTTGGGTTGGGGCCTCTCCGGGCGACAGGACGAACCCTGACGCACACGCCACGGAACACATCTTCGAAGTCTTTTCCGGGATGCTCGATGCCGGGCAGAACACCGACGAGGAAGAGTCGGACTTCGTGCCCATCCCGGTCCCCGAGGCAGAGTTCGACCATCCCGAGGCGGATCCCGTTGATACGGCTGTGCGGATCGACGGGGAGATCACCCACGAAGGTCTTGAGGGAGAGGTCACCACGGCGTACGCGCTCGTGACCACACCCGAGGGCGTGCCGCTCAGCTTCTCCTGGGCGTTGGCACAGACGAACTACGACGAGTGGAGCAGGCCAGTGAGCCTTTCCGAGTAAGCGGTCGTTACGTAGCGTGATTCTCTGTTCAGACTGTCCTGTCGTGTTCCAGGTGCAGCAAGACCAGAGCTGCCTGGACGACCGCACCGATCCGCCAGGGATCGAGGCTGACTCTGCGCAGGGCCTTGTAGTTCTTCAGAAGTGCGTTCGCGCGCTCGCTGAGA
>NZ_BAAHAR010000092.1:0-8757 GCF_054777395.1 Nocardiopsis oceani | reverse complement strand
TTGCCGTCCAGGGCGATCGCCCAGGTATCGGCCTGCCCGGCGGCCTTGTCACGTAGCCAGGCACCGACGGTGCGGTCGAGTTCTGCGGCGTCCAGGGCGATCAGGACTCGTCGCAGGGTCGATCCGGCCACGGCATTTTCAGAATCGCTTCGTGTTTGCGGTCCTGGGCTCCGCTGCCTTCCAGGTCCAGGGGCTGTCCGTCACCCACTTTGCAACAGCCCTGCACCGATAGGGGCAAACCAAGGAGATGTCGATTCGTTGGAGGTGCCGACGAAGAACTACACCTTGTTCCAGTTTCGGTTGGTGAGCGACGCCGAGGCTGAGCGACCGGGTTGACCGGGAGAGGCCACCACCGAGGAGAGGCTGTGGCCCGGCAGAACATCAGTTCTCCCGGGCCACGGTCGTGTCAGCCGAAGTCCTCCCCTGCAAGGGATGGTGGTCCTCTTGTGGATGCGTAGGGCCCGAAAGCCTTCGGAGGGATCGGACGGAGTGAGGCTACGGGTCAGAAAGCGCGCTCCAACGCGGCCCGGAACTCGCCTGTGGCGTCCATGACGCTGTCGACCTGTTCCTGGAACTCAGCACCTCCGAGCACATTAACCGGAAGCCGCTGCCCCTCCAGCTCGTCGAGCATATCTTCGTTACCCATCGCGCAGTCGAACGCCTCACGCAGGACATTCAGCTGGTTCTCAGGGATCTCGGGGGGAGCGATGACGCTCCGACCAGTACTGTTCAGCTCGAGGAGGGAGTCGAGGAGTGCCTGGGCCTCCTCGTCCCCGGGGTCGAACTCCGTGATAGCGGGCGTGTCGGGCAGTTCGTCGATCCGCTCGTTGTCAGATAGGACGACCGGAACGACGTCGCCCGCGTCCATCGCTGGGAGCACGCTGTCCCACGTGCTGGCATGGGCGTCGGTGTCGTTGGAAATCACCGACAAGCGGGACTCACCAGACCCCTCAAAGCCGGTGATGACCTCGAAGGGGAAGTCGAAGACCTCTCCCAGGATTTGTGCGGTGATGTACTCGTTGCTCCCGGGTCCGGTCGCGGCGAAGCGCACTGGCTCCTCGGCAGCCAGGATGTCCTCGAAGGACTCGATACCGCCGTTCGAAGAAACGGAGACCGCGTCCGCAGCCGTGCTGAAGCGGCCGATAATTGACATCTCTCGCATGTCGAACTCCACCCCTTCTGCGTCAGCCAGCTGGGCGCTGATCGCACCGATGCTATTGAGTACCTGTAGACGCAGGGCGCTGGGGTCATCGGCAGCGGTCGCGTTGGTGGCGAGCAGGCTGCCGGCACCAGGTTCGTTGCGGACTACGACCTCCGCGTCCAGGCATTCGCCCAAGTAGGGCGCCATGACCCGCGCGTAGCTGTCGTAGCCGCCACCTGCGTCGTAGGGCACCACCAGGTCGATGTCCTGTCCCTGGTAGTGCTGGGGGTCGTCGGTTCCCGCGCCACCGCCGCAGGCGGTGAGAGCCATGAGGAGCCCGGCCGCACCCGCGACGTACCCCGTCATCCTTGGCTTTTTTCCCGTCTGGTTGGCCATGGTGTTCCTCCTGTTGGATTCTGTGCAGTTCGAGACACCGCACCGTGCTGATGGGCAATGATTCTCAGCACGCGGTTGGTCGCTGTTCGCTCAACTTCAGCGGGGCAGGGGGTGGTCGATGGCGAGCCCCGCGTGCTCAAGCCTGGCGATGTGGTGCGCCCAGACCTGGTGGTCGTTGAACTCCGATCCCAGGTCGGGAAGCGCAGCCACGTCCTCCTTTGGCAGTTCGGGCGGCACGTTCCCGAACTGGCTGGCCGCGAGGGTCATCCGGGCGAGAGCCTCGATGTTGAGTGCGCGGACGACAGCCTGCTCCACCGAGACCCCGGTTGAGACGATGCCGTGTCCCCGGAGGACACACACCGGCTTGTCGGCGAGAACCTCCACGACTTCCTTCGCCAGCCCCGGGCTGTTGATGAGTACGCTTCGGTGGTAGGTCGGGATACCTTCGTTTGCCAGTCGCATGGCGGGGATGTTGTAGGCACCGATGATCGGGCGCAGGCTCAGCCCTGCGAGGTCGGCGGCGATGACGGCCGGCGGGTGTACGTGCACGACCGCGTTGGTATCGGCCCTGTGGCGCAGGACCTCCTCGTGGATCGGTGATTCGTTCGGTAGGTTGTAACCGGGTGGGAGGGAGGGCCCGCTCTCGAAGGAGACGGCACGCACGTCCTCCGGATCAGTGAAGAGCAATCCGCGTTCGCGCGGACCGCGACACCGGATTCTGAACCGGTCCCCGCTTGTACGCACACTCACATGGCCGAGGACGTCCTCACCGAGGCCGCAGTGGGCCAACATCCGGCAGGCTGTGGCGACAAGGGCTTTGGCGCGCTCGTCCGACGGAAGGCCAGTCGGATTTGTCGAGGATGCTCTGACCGTCGGTTCTGAGGGTGGCACTATCGGTCTCCCAAATTCGAGGGCATGGCCCGCAGGCGTTCCAAGAGCTCGCAGCTTTCCGGGTAGGGGCGTTGGCGGTACTCCGTGTTCCTCACGGACATGAAGAAGTCCACGAGTGTCGCGAGTGTGCGGCTGCGGACGTTAGCCGTGGACGCCATCGCCTCAGCCAGGGCGACGTCCTTCTCGATGGTGCTGGCGGGTGCGTGGCCGCGCATGCGCTCCACATCGCCGCGGAAGTACTCAGCAGCGGTGCTCAGCCCCGAGTCTGCGCCGCTGCACATCTCCAGGGCGGTGGCGGTGTCGGCTGCGTCCAGCCCCATGCCCCTGGCCACGACCAGTGCCTCTGCCGCGGCTAGGTACCAGCCGTACTTCACATGTTGGTTCAGTAGTTTGGTCGCGTACCCGGCACCGAGGCGGCCACAGTGAACGACGGCGCCTGAGACCTGCTCCAGGACCTGTTCGGCCGCACCGAGCACCCCGGGGGTCCCGCCCACGAGGACCGTCATGTCCGGGGCCTTGCCGCTGACGGGGCAGTCGACGAAACTGCGGCCCGCCTTCGTGAAGACGGGTCCGATGGTGGTGGCCACGTCTGGGCCGCAGGTCGACATGTCCAGCATGGCGGACCCTTCGGCCAGGCCCGCCAGAACCCCGTGGTCGGGGTCGAGTGCGGCTGCATGCACCTGCTCCGGTCCAGGCAGGAAGGACAGTACGAGGTCACTGTGCTCGGCCAGGTCCAACGGGTCCGTCGCTGGTTCGGCTCCACGGGCCAGCAGCGGTTCCGCCGTCTCTGGCCGGATGTCGTAGCAACGCACCGTGTACCCCGCGGCCATCAGACTCTCGGCCAGTGCTGATCCCATACCGCCCAGACCGAGGACGCCAATACGCCTCACATCGCACCCCGTCACACATGGATTTCATATAACAGAAATAACTTCTTACATATGGACCTTAGGGGTCGGTCGATAGGTGTGCAAGGGGTCACTCCAACACGTCGCATCGCGTCGCCGTCCGCTTGACGGGGCAACGCCGTGTTGGAGCGGTGATCCGGTAACACCCTCGCTGAGTAGGAACGATTCGAAGTGTTGGGACAGGGGCGGGCATGGGAGCAGCACCCCTGCCGTTTGGACGACCTGAGGGTGCACCAGGCTGATCTGTCTCGGATGACCAGGGAAAACGAGACTTGTCGCAGGAAGGTTGCCCATCTGACCATTGACGATGGCATGTGATCTGACTTACAGTCAGCGAACGTCATTGGCTAGAAATTTTTTCTTCATAGTGGGTCGATGTCGCCGAGCCTCAAGAGGTCAGACCAGATCGGTACGGCACCCGCTCACCCACTCCTGCGATTGGAGAAGCTGTGCTCGAGGCACTCATGGGTGCGCTCCAACAAGTCATCTCACCCGAGTCGCTGATGATGCTCCTCATCGGTGTGCTCCTCGGGTTCGTGGTGGGCATCCTCCCTGGGCTCGGCGGTGCGGTCGCACTCGCGATGCTGTTGCCCTTCACATTCGGGATGGATCCCCTCCACGCGTTCGCGCTGCTCCTGGGCGTATACATCGTCACGTCGACCACCGGGGACATCACCTCGGTCCTGTTCGGTGTTCCAGGGGATGCAACCTCGGCCGCGGTGGTTCTGGACGGATACCCGATGACCAAACGCGGCCTCGCAGGCAGGGCGCTGGGTACGGTCCTGATCGCCTCGGGAGTCGGCGGCCTCTTCGGCGTGCTCGTACTGCTCGTCGCGATCCCGGTAATGCGCCCCCTCACGCTAGCGATCGGTCCTCCCGAATACGTTGGCCTGGTCCTGCTGGGGCTGATGTTCGTGGTCACCCTGTCGGGACGGCACATGGGAAAGGGGCTACTCATGGCGGCCCTGGGGATCCTCATCGCACTTGTCGGCCTCGACCCGAACACGGGGGCACCCCGGTACACCTTCGATCAGCTGCACCTGTGGGCAGGCGTCAGCATCGTCCCCGTGGTCATCGGGCTCTTCGGCGGTAGCGAGGTGCTCCAGACCATGTTGAAGAAGCGCCAGACAGATCAGGCGCAGAACTCCAAGGTTGTCGGAGTGCGCCAAGGGGCGAGCGACGTCGCCCGGCACTGGCCCGCGGTGCTCCGGTCCAGTGCCTTGGGTTCGGGTATCGGTATCGTTCCGGGCGTCGGCGGCTCCGTATCCCAGTTTATCGCCTACGGTTTCGCGAAGCAGACCTCCAAAGAGCCGGAGCGGTTCGGCAAGGGCTCTCCGGAGGGCCTCATCGCAGCGAGCGCCCCCTGCAACGCCAAGGATTCCGGGGCCCTCATCCCCACGATCGCGTTCGGTATCCCCGGTTCCGCCAGCAGCGCTGTGCTGCTCGGTGCCTTTCTGATCCTGGGGATCGAACCGGGTGCCGAGATGCTCACGACCAACCTGGACCTCACGCTCTCCATGGTCTGGCTGATGGCGTTCGCTACCGTCGCTTCCGTCGCGGCATCGCTGCTGCTCCTCAAACCCCTGGCCAAGCTCACCCGCGTCTCCGGCGCGGTGTTGGCGCCCATCCTGCTCGTCCTGCTCGCGGTCGGCGCTTTCAGCGCCAGCAACAGTTTCGCGGACGTCTGGGTCATGCTCGTGTTCACCGCGATCGGCCTCGCGTGCACCCGATGGGACTGGCCGAAGGTTCCGCTGCTGCTCGGGCTAGTTCTGGGCGGCATTCTCGAGCGCTACGTGTTCCTGTCCAACTCGATCTTCGGGTCCGCATGGCTGACCCGGCCGACGTTCCTCGCGTTCCTGGGTTGCATCGTCCTGCTGTTGGCCGCGCACTTCTACCGGGAGAACCGCACGAAGCGCAGGAAGCAGCAAGAGCACAAGGAGGTCTCCGCATGAACCTCGCCGACAAGCTGAAAACGAGACCAGGGGCTGGGGGCAAACAGGGACCGCACCTGCCCACCCTCGTCGGTGGAACACTATTGACAGTGGTCTTCGTAGCCGCCTTCGTCGCAGCACTGGAGTGGGACAGCGAGGCGGCGATCTTCCCGCTGGCGGTAAGCGGGTTCGGGGCCGTGCTCGGTCTCTGTGTCGTGTGCCGCACCCTCCTGTGGCCGCAGCTGCCCAGCATCCATTCCGAGGAGGATGCCCAGGACGACACCGACAACGCCTTCGCTTCAGTCTCGAGGCGGAACCTGCTGACGTCCCTCGCCTGCTTCGCAGGTTTCTTCCTGCTCCTGTACATCCTCGGTCTTTATGTCGCTGTGCCCTTGTTCACCCTTCTCTACCTGATGACTCAGGCCGGAAAGTCCTGGATCTTCTCAGCCGTCTACTCGGGTGTTCTGGTCCTTATTCTCTACGTTCTGTTCGACGTGGTCATGCAGCAGCCCGTACCGTCCGGGCTCTTCTGACCATGGTCGACTTCGCTGTGCGCCGGGAGACGCCGATCCTCTGAGTCGTGGCGAGTAGACGGGAAAATGCTGGACCATGGTCACCCGTCGTCATAGTCAGCTTCGGAAATAGCATGGAGAGTATAGGAATGAGTCACCCGAAAAGCAGCCGTACGGCTCTCCTGGAAAAATTCGGCGAGCCGGTCGGCGTGGTTTCGGTGGATGTTCCGCAGAAGCTCGAACCCAGAGCGATCCTGGTCCGCGTCCTAATGGCGTCCATTTGCGGAACAGATGTACACACATGGCTCGGGGAAGCATTCACGGCGAATGAGAAAAACCTCCCCTCAGTGATGGGCCACGAGATGGTTGGAGAGATTGTTGCCTTCGGGGAGGGGGAACAGGTTGACTCCCTCGGCCAATCGATCAGCGTCGG
Organism: Nocardiopsis oceani; assembly: GCF_054777395.1. Taxonomy (NCBI): domain Bacteria; kingdom Bacillati; phylum Actinomycetota; class Actinomycetes; order Streptosporangiales; family Nocardiopsidaceae; genus Nocardiopsis; species Nocardiopsis oceani. Next base: position 2,545 of record NZ_BAAHAR010000092.1, on the reverse strand, counting down.
TGACCGCATCCTGTGGACCCACGCGCCCTGTGCGACATGCTTCTATTGCACCGTGGAGCGTGAACCTTCCCTCTGCCTGAACCGGAAGAGTTACGGTCGGCTGCGCGTGCATGATTATCCGTATCTCACCGGTGGTTTCGCGGAATACTGTTACGTGTTCCCCGGTTCGGGCCGGGTCAGGGTTCCTGACGAGGTGCCGGACAGCTGGGCTACGGCGGCGAGCTGCGCTCTTCGCACACCGATTCATCTTCTGGAGGCCATCGGAGAGATCAGCCCTGAGCAATCGGTTGTCGTGCAGGGAACCGGGCCCCTGGGGCTGTACGCAGTCGCACTGCTGAACTACCGGGGTATAAGCAATATGATCGTGACCGGCGCACCGGATTCACGACTGAAGATCGCACGGGACTACGGCGCACGCGACACTGTTTCGGTCGAGTCCACGCCTGTTGCAGGACAACGCATCCGGTACGTACGTGAACTGACTCCTGGGGGAGTAGGGGCTGACGTTGTCCTCGAAATGTCCGGCGCACCGACCGCCCTAACCGAGGGCTTGGGGATGATCGGACCCGGAGGTCGCTACGGAATAGCGGGGCAGACCACACCGGGATCAGCCGAGATTGATCCCAGTGTTTTCGTACGAAAGCAGATCAAGGTCGTCGGCTCCCTGTCCGCCCACATCGGCCATTACTGGAGGGCCTTGGAGTTTCTGCGTCTGTCGAAGGGGCGGTACGACTGGGATTCGATGCTGTCCGATCCGGTCGGCTTGGGTGAGGCGACCAGTGCGATGGACTCGATGCGCCAAGGTGTTATGAAGCCTTTGGTCGACCCCCAAAAATAACCAAGAGAAATTGATGAATTACATGGAGAAAGAACTCCCATTCTACCGGATGCTCATCGACGGTGAACTGTGCGGAGCCGAATCCGGCGAGATACTCACCTCGATCGACCCGTCCACCGAAGAACCGTTGGGTACGGTGCCGCGAGCTGGTGCCACTGACGTCGACCGGGCGGTGGCAACGGCAGACCGAGCTGCGTTGGAATGGGAGGATGTTTCGGTCCGCGAACGGGGAGCTCTCGTCCGTGAACTTGCCAGAAGATCGAAGGAACGCTCCACTGAACTACTTGACCTTGAGGTGCGCGACACGGGGAACACCCGAGGGCGTATGGGCAAAGACGTGTCCATGGCGGTCGATCTGATGGAGTATTTCGCCGGGCTCGCGCTCGAGATCAAGGGGGAGACGATTCCCTCAACATCTTCCGGTCTCCATTTCACGCTCCGCCAGCCCTACGGGGTGGTAGGGCGAATCCTCGCCTTCAATCATCCCTTCATGTTTGCTGCCTCGCGCCTTGCCGCCCCTCTGGTCGCCGGCAACTGCGTCGTACTCAAACCATCGGAGGAATCGCCGATCTCGACGACGATTCTCGCCGAGATGTGCCAGGACCTCTTTCCCCCGGGTGTCGTGAGCATCCTGACCGGTACCGGCAGGGAAGCGGGGGCAGCGCTGGTGGAGGATCCCCGCGTCAAGCGGTTGACCTTCATCGGTTCGGTGCCCACCGGGCGTGAGATCCAGCGCGCCGCGTCCACCTCCGGGGTCAAGGACGTGAGCCTGGAACTCGGTGGTAAGAATCCGCTGGTCGCCTTCGACGATGCTGACCCCGAAGCCGTGGCGGACGCGGCGGTGAACGCGATGAACTTTGGCCACCAGGGCCAGTCATGCGGTTCGACAAGCCGGCTTATCGTGCACGAGTCCCTGCACCAGGACGTACTCGACCGAGTCACGCGAAAGGTCGCCGCTCTGCGGCTTGGTGACCCGAAGCTGGAGGGGACGGACATGGGTCCGTTGAACTCCGCGCACCATCTGGCCCGGGTCGAGGAGCACATCCAGTCAGCACTGGACGATGGTGCACGTCTCGTCACCGGTGGTTCCCGCCCGCGAGGTGAGTTGTTCGAGCGTGGCTTCTGGTTGCAGCCGACCGTGTTCGCGGACGTCACACCGCAGATGAGGCTGTTCAGGAACGAGGTCTTCGGCCCTGTGCTCGCCGTGAGCAGCTGGTCGAGCAACGAGGAACTGCTTGAACTGGCGAACGGCGTCGAGTACGGGCTGACAGCGTCCATCTGGACGAACGATCTGAGACGGGCGCTGATCACGGCACGCAGAGTGCGCGCCGGCTACGTGTGGATCAACGGCACTTCTAGTCACTTCCTCGGAACGAGTTTCGGTGGAGTCAAGCAGAGCGGCCTGGGAACCGAGGAAGGGCTGGAGGAACTGTACAGCTTCACCGAACAAAAAACCGTCAATGTCCTTCTGCCCAATGACCTGCCGAAAAACTAAGACCTCTGGTGCATCAAAGTGTCGGGAAGAAGGGACGCCCGTTGTCAGGGCGGGGCCAGGTGGTGTGCCCGGACGGAGGCCACACCCAATACCGTTGTTTTAGGTTGTTGTCGCTGGTCGGGGCACACCACCCGGGCTGGCCCTTGGTCTGGCGTTCGCGATCACGCTCACCCGCGAGATACTCAAGAACGTGACGAACGCGGCTGACCGTG
>NZ_BAAHAR010000091.1:0-10338 GCF_054777395.1 Nocardiopsis oceani | reverse complement strand
GGGCGAGCCAAGTGGACCAACCGGTGGAAGCGGGCGCTGAATGCCTTCGAGGTGACCTTCGAGGGCCGGCTGACCCCGACACGCCGCTGACCAGGAAAAATAGTTACACCCTTAACTTGACACACCCACAGGACCAGCGACCCGTACAGCACCGTGCCCCCACCCGGACCGGGTGGGGGCACGTCAGGACGTAGCTGTCCGCCAACGATCTGGGAGTGAGGCGGTGGGGCTCCCGGTGCGACCTTCCTCAGCTGAGAGGGGCGTCCTTGTCACGCAGCACGTCCAGCACGGGTGCGTACATGCGGGACTTGATGGCGCCCAGAGTGGCGGCATCCTTGGCGGCCAGGGAGCGGGCCAGCTCGATGGCGGTGGGACGCACGTCCTGTTCGGCCACGGCCTGGTCCACGATGCCGACCGCCGCAGCGTCGGTGCCGCCGTAACGGCGGGCGGTCAGCATGGCCTCGTGCGCGGTCTGCGGTGTCAAACGCGCCTGGATGAGCGCCGCCATGCCCGGGGTGAACGGGATGTTGATGTCGGCCTCGGGCAGACACCAAAAGCCGCGGTCGGCGCGCATCACACGCAGGTCGTGGGCCAAGGAGAGCATGGCGCCGGCGGCGAAGGTGTGGCCCTGCAGAGCGGCCACCGTGGGCATCGGCAGGGCCAGCACGCGCGCGAACAGGTGGTGGACGTCGGCGACGTAGTCCTGGTACCGGTCGGCGTTGGCCATGAGCCAGTCCAAGTCCAGGCCGTTGGAGTAGAACTTTCCGGTGGCGGCGGTGACCAGGGCCCGGGGCCCCTGAACCTGCTCGGCCTCGTCCAGGGCGGCGTTGACCGAGGTGATCCAGTCCGGGTGGAAGCGGTTCTCACCGTCGCCCAGATCCAAAACGAGGACCTCGTCATGGCGTTCGAGAGTGGGCATGGGGAAGCTCCTTGTCGTGTTGACGGACGGTGTCAGGGGCTGGACTGCCCCTCACCGCTGGTCCGGTGCGAGTGCAGAACGCGGGTCAGCAGGTCGTGGATCTCCCCACCCGCGGCTTGGAGCGGTGCGGTGCTGCGCTCGGCACGGCACAGGACCACCGCGCCCTCGACGGCGGCGATGACGAAGGCGGCCAGGCGCTTGCTCCGCGGCTCGGGCAGACCGTGGCCGGCGAACATGGTGGCCAGTGCCTGCTGCCAGCGGGCGAAGACCACGGCCGCCGAGCGCGCCAGCTGCGGGGCGTGGTCGTTGGTCTCCACCGCCACCGCCACCACGGGGCAGCCCGCGCGAAAGTCGCTGTCCAGGAGTTGTTGGCGCCACAGCGCGAAGAAGTCGTCCACAGCCCCGACCGGGTCCCGGGACTGGGCGGCCTGCTCGATCAGGGTCGCGGTGAACTCGCCTGCCAGGGCGACCGCTTCGTCGAGCAGCTCTGCCCGTCCCCGCGGAAAGTGGTGGTAGACCGAACCGCGCGGTCCTCCGCTGTGCGCGAGCACACGGTCAATGGTGGTGCCGCCGGCACCGTGTTCACGCAGCAGGGCAGCGGCACTGAGCACCATCGCCTCGCGGCTGCGGCTCTTTCCCGGACTTATGTGCCCCCTTACGTGCGTGGGACCGCCCCCAGGGAATGCGCTGACACCCCATACATTACCAGCGAGTAACTTATGCCGGATAGCATAGAGCATAGAAAACCACCCAGAGACCACGGACCCCAAGACCGAACTCCACTGACACCACCCCAACCCTCACCCGCCAATGGTCAACGCACCCACGGCATCGGCTCACCCGGCATCCCCAGTTCCCCACGGACTGCTTGCCCCGCCGTCGAACCCTCCGGATAACCAGACCTAGAAAACACGAAACGGCGGCACCCCACCGGGCACCGCCGCCACCCTCAGCCCACACCCGCCGAACGCGCGCGGGCGCGCCCTAGAGCCCGCCAGCTTCGTCGCGGCCGCGCCGGGCCAGCTCGTCGGCGCGTTCGTTGCCCTCGTCGCCGCTGTGCCCGCGCACCCACTTCCACTCGACGTCGTAGCGCGAGGCCACCTCGTCCAGGCGCTGCCACAGGTCCACGTTCTTGACGGGTTTCTTGTCGGCGGTCTTCCAACCGCGCTTCTTCCACCCGTGCACCCAGGAGGTGATGCCGTTGCGCACGTAGGAGGAGTCGGTGTGCAACAACACCGGCACGTCCCGTTTCAAGCTCTCCAGTGCCTGGATGGCAGCCATGAGCTCCATCCGGTTGTTGGTGGTCTGCTCCTCACCGCCGAACAGCTCGCGTTCGTGTTCCCTGTAGCGCAACCACACCCCCCAGCCCCCCGGGCCGGGGTTGCCGCTGCACGCCCCGTCGGTGTAGATGACCACGCGTTCCGTCGACTGCTGGTCGACCTCTTCCCCGTTGTCCATGCGGGGCAATCTACCGCCCTGCCGGGTCACGAAAAGGCCACAACGACCCGATGTAGGGCCAGTTTCAGAGCCAATCGACACCAATGGCGCCAACAACCCAGCCATTTCGGACTACACCACCGACCAAAGGCACCCCGCACCACCACCCCCACGAGCCAGGAAACCCGCACCCCGAACCACCACCCACGGTAAAAACCCCAGCACACAACGGCGGGGGCGCACCGGAAAAACCGGTACGCCCCCGCACACGACCGCGAAACGGCCCCAAAAACCGGGCCTAGCCCGCCAGCTCGCGCTCCAACTCCTCAGCGCGCTCCTCCCGGCGAGCGAACACGTTCTCAGCCATCTCGTCCATCTTCTTCAGCACCCGCTTGCGCTCCCGCTTGGAGAGCCGATCCACATACACCCGACCGAAAGTGTGGTCGGTCTCGTGCTGCAGACACCGCGCGAAATAACCGCTCCCCGTCAACACGACCTCATGGCCGTCCTTGTCCACCCCGCGCACCGTGGCGTGCTCAGCCCGCCCCAACTCCGCATGCGGACCCGGCACCGACAAGCACCCCTCGTTCTCCACCACCACCGGATCATCCAGGTCACGCTCGTCCAACACCGGGTTGACCACGTGCCCCACATGCCGCACCCCGTCATCGTCAGGGCAGTCATAAACGAACAACCGCAGATCCACACCGACCTGGTTACCGGCCAGACCCACACCCTCAGCCGCATACATCGTCACGAACATGTCATCCACCAGCTGCGCCAGCTCCGCACTGCCCAGCATCGACTCCGCAACATCGGCATTGACCCGGTGCAGAACCTCCTCACCGGTCACCGTGACCCTCCGGACACGACCCCGAGCGGCCTCAGGCGCCAACTCAGGAAAATCCGACACCTCCCGACCCTGGACATAGGTAACGGGCACGGGCATGGGCTGCTCCGACATGGTCCTTCTCTCAAGGCGGGCTCAAGGGGAAACGGCGGCACCAACACCACCGACCACGAAAAATAGCACGACCGGCCAGCTCACCCCGGCACTAACGGAACCACGCGTTGCCCTGGATGAAACACCGCGCCAGATAGTCACGCAACGACACCACCACCAGCCGCCGCCGATCACTCTCATGATCCCACACCACGATCCCCGGACCGTAGTCCGTGTGCACGTAGGCGAACTGCGGCCCCATATCCGAGTCACCGAAGAAGATCATCTCACCGAACGGCGCGTACAACTCCCGATAGTCCGGCTCCCCACGTATCGCCAGGTTGTCCTCCACCAACCGGCGCGCACTCCACACCACCGCATCCCCGTACTCATTGGTCACCCCATCCGTCTCCCGCAACAGAGAAGCCAACTCGAACGGCAAAGGCAGCATCAAGTGCTTCTCGACCTCGGCAAGGGTCGCCTCATCGGCCGGATCACTCAGATCGGCCTCGGGGTACATCTCCAGGATCAGTTCACGCCACACACACACGATCATCACAGGTCGTGGCAAGACACGGGAAATCGCGGTCGGCGAGTTGCACCGAATATCCACCCAACCCCACCACCACACCCACCCCACACGCCCCCAAAACCCCAAAACCAGCCCAAAAGTCACCCCACGTGACCACCCCACCACCCCAAACCGGGGAGCCACCACCACCGCAACCACCCACCACCACACCCCAAAATAGAAACGAGGAGACCACACCCACAGGAAGAGACCCACCATGGCCACCCCCAACCCACACAAAACAGGCCCCCTCACCACACTCACCTACCTCTTCCTCCTCGTCTCCCAAAACATCGCCGCCCTACTCCTCCTCCCCCTCGTCATCGCCTCCGCCGTCCTCACCCTCATCTGGATCGGCCTCCCCTTCACCATCCTCACCGCCACCACCCTCCGCACCATCGCCAACGCCCAACGCACCACCCTCGGCCACCTCCTCCCCAACGGACCCGTCCCCACCGCCTACCGCCCCATACCCCCCACCGGCGTCCACGCCCGCGTCCGCGTCATCCTCACCGACCCCGCCACCTGGCGCGACCTCCTCTGGCTCACCAGCGCACCCCTCCTCATCACCCTCGGCCTCATCGGCTACACCCTCTACGCCCACGCCCTCTTCCAAACCACCTACGCACTCATCCTCTGGCGCACCATCCCCGACCTCTACGGATTCATCACCCCCACCACCCAAGGCCAAGCCCTCCTCATCCTCATCCCCGCCGCCATCACCCTCCTCATCGCCCACACCCTCACCCCCCTCGCCACCAACGCCTACACACACCTCAACCGACTCATCCTCGCCCCCTCCGAAAAAGCCCGACTCACCGCACGCGTCGCCCACCTCGCCACCACCCGCGCCGACACCATCGACACCCAAGCCGCCGAAATCCGCCGCATCGAACGCGACCTCCACGACGGCGCCCAAGCCCGCCTCGTCGCCCTCGGCATGAACCTCGGCATGGCCGAACAAATCGTCGAAACCAACCCCACCAACGCCAAAAACATGCTCGCCGAAGCCCGCGAAACCACCCGCCACGCCCTCACCGAACTCCGCGACCTCGTCCGCGGCATCCACCCACCCGTCCTCGTCGAACGCGGACTCGACGGAGCCGTCCACGCCCTCGCCCTCACCCACCACCTCCCCATCACCGTCACCACCCACCTCCCAGGCCGCCCCGGCGACCCCGTCGAATCCGCCGCCTACTTCGCCATCGCCGAACTCCTCACCAACTCCGCCAAACACGCCCACGCCACCCACGCCTGGGTCCACATCAACCACGGCCGCCAACGCCTCGTCATCACCATCACCGACAACGGAAAAGGCGGCGCCCACCCCACCCCCGAAAGCGGACTCTCCGGCATCGCACGCCGACTCGACGCCTTCGATGGCACGATGAACATCACCAGCCCACCGGGCGGACCCACCATCGTGACCCTGGAGATCCCGTGCGCGTTGTCATCGCCGAAGACCTTGCCCTCCTCCGCGACGGACTGATCCGGCTCCTCGAAGCCCACAACTTCACCGTCGTAGCCGCCGTCGACAACGGCCCCGACCTCCACACCGCCCTCACCGAACACAAACCCGACGTCGCCGTCGTCGACGTCCGCCTACCCCCCACCTTCACCGACGAAGGCCTCCAAGCAGCCATAGGAGCCCGCACCCACGTCCCCGGCCTCCCCATCCTCGTGCTCTCCCAGCACGTCGAACAGCTCTACGCCCGCGAACTCCTCTCCGACGACGGCGGCGCCGTCGGCTACCTCCTCAAAGACCGCGTCTTCGACATAGGCCAGTTCATCGAAGCCATCCGCCGCGTCGCCGACGGCGGCACCGCCATGGACCCCGCCGTTATCTCCCAACTCCTGGCCCGCCAAGACCAGAGCGGCCCCCTCGCCGAACTCACCCCCCGAGAACGCGAAGTCCTCGCCGAAATGGCCGAAGGCCGCTCCAACTCCGCCATCGCCGGACGCCTCTACATCACCGAAAAAGCCGTCAGCAAACACATCAACAACATCTTCACCAAGCTCGAACTCCCACCCTCCTCCGACGACAGCCGCCGCGTCCTCGCCGTCCTCGCCTACCTCAACGGCGAGCAATAACAAAGGCCGCGGCCCCACAGGGACCGCGGCCACCACAACCTCAACAACTACTCACGACGCACCCGGTACAGGCCGTCGATCTCCTCGGAGAACGCCCTCAGCACCGCCTCACGCCGTAACTCCCCCGACACGTGCACCAAACCCGACTGCACCGTGAACTCCTCCGCCAACACATGGAACGACCGCACCGCCAAATGCCTCGGCACACTGCGGTTGGCCTCGTACACCAATCCCTGCACCTCACGCAGCAGATCACGATCCCCCGCGATCTCCTCCGGTGCCATCGACAACGGCCGCCCGTTCACCAACCGCCAGTACTCCAACTGGTCACGCACCAGCGTCACCAGCGCACTCGCGAACGGACGCCCCTCCACGATCACCAACACCTGACTGATCAACGGATGAGCCCGCAACCGAGCCTCGAACTCCGCCACCACATCGGCATCCCGAGGACGCTCCAGACCTGACGGCACAGCAGCGAACTCACCGGCACCCGACCTCGTCTCCGGAGTCCCCGCCACGGGAGCCTCAGCGGCCTCCAGGGCCTCGGAGGGCCCATGCTCCACCGGAGCAGGAGCAACAGGCGGGGCAGCACGCTCCACCTCGGCCGGTGCGGCAGCCAACTCAGGCACAGCCCGCTCCAACACCGGAGCCGCACCCCGCGGCACGAACCGCCCCGGCACCTCAGCAAGGGACGCCTGCGGCCGTGAGCGGCCACGCACCCGCACGAAACCCTCGTCGTCCACGTGGGCCACAACGCCGGTCGCCAACCAGCCCTGACGGAACGCCGCCTGCGACCCCTCACCGTCGGCCCAGTAACCCGAGAACACCGCACCACCGCGCACGTACAGCTCGCCCTCGGGCGAAGCCCACACCTCGCGACCCGGCATCGCCCGACCCACCGTGCCCGGCGAACGGTCGCCGACCGCGTTGGCCGTGAACACCCCGGCCGTCTCCGGAGTACCGAACACCTGCATCACCGGCACACCCACACCGCTGAAGTAGCTGTCCAACCGCTCTGAAAGCCCACCGCCCCAGCACACTGCCAGGTGCACGCGACCACCGAGCATGTCCCGCACCTTCGCGAACGACCAGTCGTACATCGAGCGCGACAGCCGCCGCCAGGCACCCTTCTTCGGCGCCTGGTCGAACTGCACCGCGGCGTCCATCGCCGCGTTGAACGTCCCCACCGAGTCCCAGTCCGTGGAGTGGGCGCTCTCGCGCTCCGAACCGTGCACCCGTTCGAACAGCTTCGGCGTGCATACCAGCACCGTGGGCCGGAACCGTTCCAGTTCACGCCGCAGGGAGCCCGGGGCCGTCATCCCCACACGGACCCGGCCCACCACGCAGGCCACCAGCGTGGCCAACCCGGGCAGCTCCGACAGGTGCTGGTCCAACACCGTGCTCGCCCGGTTCGCGTCCAGCTCCGACAGCCGTGGCCACATCCGGTCAACCAGGTCGGCAGCGGCGCTCAGAAGCGCACCGTGCGAGAGCACCACACCCCGAGTCCTCCTCGAGACCGTGCTCATCGGGTAAAGGATCACCGCCGGGTCCTCGGAGACCACCTCGTCCCGTCGGAACCGCACCGCCGATGCGTCCATGTACGCACCCAGGCTCACGATGTCGGGCAGCCCCTCCTCCAAGCGCCACACGCGGCCCATGTCCGGCAGCTCGCGCTGCAATGCCGCCACAGTGCGGTGTTGCCGCTCTCCCTGCACCACAGCGGCCGCTGGACGGGTCTGGCGCACCACGTGCGACACCCGCTCCGCCGAGGCGAACTCGGGCAAGGGCACCAGCACCGCCCTGACCGACCACACGGCGTAGGCCACCCGCACCCAGTCATGGTGCGATCCGGCCACCAACAGCACCCGGTCGCCCTCCGTCACACCGGCCGCAACCAAGCCCTTGGCCAGGGACGTCACCTCGGTGGCGAACTCGCCGGCCGTCCGGCGCTCCCAGCCTCCACTCCCCAGGACCGAGAACACGTGCGCGTGCGCATCGGAGGTCGCCACCTCATAGACCACATCGCTCAACCCGGAGTGCCCTCGAGCCAACGAACCGGGTGTCTCGCCCATACCCACTCATCCTCTGCCGCATCAGAAGGCGGGCCCGGCACGATTCCTACCCGCCTCAAACTGGGAATCGTGCCCTACTGTGCCCATTTCCCCACAGAAGGGCAACCTCAGGATTTCGGATGAAAGTCCAGCACACCTGGACTCATCGGACCTTTGAACGAGCCGACCACACGAAAGCCAGCATGGACAGAGCCGCCACCGACACCATCACCACGGCCATGCTCACCAACGAGGCCTCACCCGAAGGCGTCAGCCCCGCCATCGCGGCCACCGAACCGCCCAACGCGAACTGCAACGAACCCATCAGGGCCGAAGCCGTCCCCGCCACAGCCACCGGCTGACCGTCCAGGGCCGACACCGTCGCGTTCGGCATGATGAACCCGACGCTGAACATCATCACCGCCAGCAGAGCGGACACCATCCACAGCTGAGCGACCCCGGTCAACGCCAACACCAGCAGCACGAGCACCGCGGTCAGCGCCAGGACCAACCCCATGAACAACCGCCGAGGGGTGTCGATCCGGCCCACCAGCAGGCCGTTGCCCTGGGTGCCCGCCATCGACGCCAAGGCGTTCAGTGCGAACAGCCACGCGTACGTCTGGGGCGACACGCCGAACTCCTGCTGGGACACGAACGAGAACGCCGACACGTACGTGAACAGCATCCCGAAGCTCAGCCCCAGCGTCAGAACCGGCCCCACGAACCTCGGGTTGCGCACCAGCGCCAGCACGGTCGTCGCCAGCTGCCGCGGCCCCTGGCTCCGACGGGCCTCCCGCGGCAGGCTCTCCGGCAGCCACAGCAGAACCAGCACGAAACTCAGCGCCGACATCGCGGCCAGCACCCAGAAGCTCAACTGCCACGGGCCTACCAGCAGCAACTGCGCACCCACCAGGGGCGCCAGCAGCGGAGCCAGCATCATCACGAGCGCCAGCCGGGAGAAGAACCGCACCGCGTCGTCACCTTGGAACAGGTCGCGCACCACGGCCCGGGCCACCACAGCACCCGCGGCCCCGGCCACACCCTGCACGAACCGCAGCACGATGAACACTGTCACGTTCGGCACGAACACACACAGCACCGACGTGACCGTGAACAGCGCGACACCCACGAGCAGGGGGCCGCGACGGCCCCAGGCATCGCTCATCGGACCGATGATCAGCTGACCGACCGCCAGTCCCAGCATGATCGCGGTCAGGGTCAGCCCGATCTGGCCCTCGGTCGCCCCCAGCTCCTGCGTGATCTGTGGGAAGGCCGGGAGGTACATGTCGGTCGCCAACGGCCCGGTGGCCGTCAGTACACCGAGGACCAGCACCAACAGCGCGATCGACTTACGCGACCGAAGAGGGTTCAGGCCTACCCCTTGCGCGGAGGCGGCGGAAGGGGACGGAGGGGACTGCACAGGTACTCCAGTTCAGAAGGACGGGTGGGTGGGAGCGCGCCCATCGGCACGGACCACTCCATACCAACACCGGAAGGGGACGATTCGCTCCCCACCCAACCATCCGAATTCCTGTGATGTCCCTTACGTTCGGGCCCGGTTCACCTGTCTTGGGCGAGGATGCCCGGGCGTTCACGCCCGGGAGGAATCGCCCTGCCCGCCGGTTCGCCCGCTGCGGGCAGGTGGCGTTCCGCGAGAGTTCCGCAGCCCAGCACGGACGGATTTCGTCGTTTGGCCCCACCGCGGTGCGGGTGATCGGCAAGGTCGCCGACGCCTACACCACCCGGCAGGCCCACCTGAAGGCCGGACACCTGGGACGCGCGGGTTCGCCGCGCCGCCAGCGCGCCGAGTCCACGGCGATCAGTTTCCGCCCGGAGGCGGCCCAGCCTTTCGATGCGCGGTGTCTGTCCTGGCTGATGGATGCGCGCACGGTCTCGATCTGGACCACCCAAGGGCGGATGAAGAACTTGGCCTTCACTTCCTCACCGGACCAGCTCAAACTCCTGGCCCAGTATCAGCGGGGGGAGAGCGACCTGATGCACCAGGACGGGCAGTGGTACCTGGCGGCCACCTGTGAGGTGCCCGAGGCTCGGCTGAACGAGGAGCCTTCGGGGTTTGCGGGGGTGGATCTGGGCATCGTGGAGATCGCCACCACCTCCACCGGCCAACGCTACGCCGGGCGCCAGCTCAACCGGTACCGCAAGCGGCAGAACCGGTTGCGCGCCAAGCTGCAGAAGAAGAACACCAAGAGCGCCAAACGCCTGCTCAAGCGCCAGCGCCGCAAGGAGGCCCGGCGAGCGCGGGACGTCAACCACCAGATTTCCAAGCACATCGTGGAGCGGGCCGAACGCACCGGCCACGGCA
>NZ_BAAHAR010000090.1:0-10840 GCF_054777395.1 Nocardiopsis oceani | reverse complement strand
ACTGCTGGCGAAGGTCGGGCTGTCGGCGGAGACGGCGCAGGAGTGGGTTGATCAGGAGCGGACTCTGCTGCCGCACCGGGGTAAGCGCCCCGAAGTTGAGGTCATCCGGGCGTAGGAACGCAGAAGGCCCGCCCCTGTTGGGGCGGGCCTGCCTGACGGGGTGGGTTACTCCGGGACGGGGAAGCGGTAGTCGAAGCTCGCCATGTCGCCCCGGATCACGAACTTGGTGACGTCCAACGGCCCGTCCTCGCAGTGGTACGTCCGGATGACCTCGAAGACGGGAGTGCCGGTCGGGATCCGGAGATGGCTGGACTCAGGGCCATTCGGCATACGGGTCGCGATCTCCTCCTGGATGTCGACCACGCGGGACAGCGCGTTAATCCTCGCGATGTGGCCGCCGGGACCTTCGCCAGCCACGATTGCGGGAGACCGTTCCCCGGTGCCGAGGCTGAAGTAGCTGTCGGCCGACTGGTTGATCACGCCGTCCAGCTTCGTGATTCGGCGGCGGGCGTAGACCAGCTCGCCTTCTTCGACGTCCGGCAGGCGCTCCGCGACGAACGCCGGTGCCGCTACCTGCTCGGTTGAGGATTCCTGCCCCACGGCCTTGCCCTGCTTCTCGCCTTCGGCCTTGAGCAAGGGCTTGGGGTTCTTTCCACCCCACACGGAGCGGCTGTAGCGCTCCAGGCCGTGCCGCCTGACAGGGACGGCTTCGCGCACGAACGTGCCGGACCCCTTCCGACTGATGACCGCGCCCTCCTGCCGGAGGAGCTCGACAGCGCGGCGCGCCACCATCTCGCTCACGCCGTACTGCGATCCGAGCGCGGCCAGAGTCGGGAGCTTCTCGCCCGGAACGAGATGCCCGCGGGTGATCTGGTGTCGCAGGTCGTCGGCTATGCGGACCTGCATCGGTCGGGCATCAGTCGTGTGCTCATCCATGCCCTCAGCCTACCCAATGTTCGCGGCTTCGTATACGAGACTCTTGCCACGGGGGTCAGTGTGTGTTTTCATGCTCGTATCCGAAGATACGAACTTCGGAAGCGCCCGGTCGCAGACTCCGGCCCTCCCTGACTTCGGGGGTCGTGTGGAAGCCCGCATGGTGCCAGCTGCTTGATGAACCGAATAGCAACACCGCAGGCCAGCCCCCTCACCACGGGGTTAACCGCGATGGATCACCGCAGCACGCTGCGGCCCGCCCCGATGGTCTGCACACCTGCCCACACGAAAACGGCCCCAGCGGATGCACCCGCTGAGGCCCGAACCGACAGAGGAGACCTGCCGGTGAAGACCATGATGCCGCGTCTGACAGCCACTCAAACCCCCACTGACCTCGACGTGGCCGCGCTCGCGCACGTCATCGACAACACCCACGACCACGAGCTGTTCGCCGAAGTCCTCCCCGACGAGAGCGCGCCGGAGCTGGCCGCCCGGCAGGCTGCCGCCGCCGACATCCTCGACAGCCTCCTGGGTGAGATCGCGGGGTGGTCCGAGTGACCCCGGAGCTGCTGCCCGTCGTGATCGCGACCGCTGTGGTGGTCCTGCTTCTCGTCCTCGGGGCACTCAAGGTCGCCGCCAGCTACCGCAAGGTGCGCTCGAAGCTGCGCCGCATCTCCCGAACCCGGCTGGTTCTGGCTCAGCAGACCCGCCGCCGGACCAAGAAGGGGGCCCGTCGTCGTGGTTGAGCTGATCTCGCTGTTCGCGCTGTTCCTGACGGCCGCGCTGGTCTACCTCATCGTTGGCAACCCCCTGGTCGACCGCCGCGCCGACCTGGACACCCTCACCCAGCTCACCCGGAAGGACGACCGGTGAACCTCAAAAAGAAGACCACATCCAAGCAGGTCACCGGCGACGTGGTGGCCACCCTCCAGGAACAGGTTCGGCAGGCTCAGGCCCTGGCGTCGGTCCCCGAACAGAAGCTGCTGGCCGATCCGACGCTCAACCCCACCACACGGGGGCTGGCCGACTCCCTGACCGCCGCCCGGCTGCGCACCGAGCTGGAACTGGAGCACCGCCGGGAACTGCGTCGCGCCAAGGAGGCGGACCGCCGCGAGGAGAGGGCCGCCCGCCGGGCCGCCGCCATCGACGACGCCCGCGAGGCGACCTCGAACGAGAACGTGGTCTTGGACATGACCCGCTCTCGGAAGCGGTTCACCCTCGGTGCTCTGGGGGCCTCGCTGGTTTGCTCGGTCGGGTCCGCGATGGGGGTTGAGGCGGTCGCTCAGGCGGCCGGTGCCGCTTCCGGCCTGGGCTACATCGCTGAAGTCACGATGACCGGCATGGCCACCATGGCCATTGCCTGGCGCGGTGGCTTGGCCCGCTCCAACGCCTTCATCAAGGGCCTGCCGGTGCCGGTGCTCAACGCCATGATCGTGATCCCGCTGATCGCGTCGGTCGTGGCCAGCACCGCCGGATCTGGGCTTATCGGGGCTGTCTGCTCGGTCGGCGCGGCCCTGTTCGCCTGGATGGCGTACCTGATCTCGGTCACCGGCGCCGAAGCGGTCACGCAGGCGGTCAAGCGGATGGATATCGAAGCCGCGCGGGCCGCCACGCTCACCGCCACCGAGGTGCCCGCTCACACGGAGACGCCCCGTGCGAGCACTCTGCCCCGCCGAACTCCCGGGGACGGCCTGGAAGAGGTCGGAGAAGCCATCGCGGAAGGGGCCGCCGACTTCCTGCGCTCACACGGTGACCCGTCCGAGCGCTCGCATGAGACCGCCCGCTCGCACGGCGAGATCGAGTCCCCGGCCGATACCGAGGACACCGAGGTCAGCCCGTCTGAGCACCCGTCCGAGCGCCCTCGCTCACACGGGGAGGACGACCGGCCGCTGACCGCTCAGGAACAGCGCCGCTTGAAGGGCCTGGAGAACCGCCGCAGGGTCGCGAACCACCTGTACGAGCACCCCGACGCCACCCACGGCGAGATCGCTGACGAGCTCGGTTTGGGGGAGTCCACAGTCCGCCGAATCCGCAAGGAGCTCGACGGAGGGTCCACCTCATGACCGACCACCGGCCGGTGCCCGAGCCCGAGCGGTGCCGCGAACCCCGCCGACACCGGACCCCCGACAACACCCGTTGCCCGCTCTGCGCTGACCAGCTGCCGCTTCCTGGATTCGAGGAGATCGCATCATGACCTGCCCCCAGCCCTCCATGACCGTCCGCATCGACGTGATCGCCCTGCTTCGCCGGACCGCCCACGGTGTCCGCCACATGCGCCCGACCGATCTGGCCATCCGCGCGGTGCTGCTCGTGGGCTGCCTGGTGGCGGCCGTCTGGATGATCCACCGCGGGGAGGTCGTCTGGCCCCTGGTGGTCGGTGCGGCCGGTGCGCTCAGCCTCGCGACTGACGCCGTTGAGCTGTACGCGGTCGGCGCGGTCTGCGACCGCCTGGCGGAGGAGGAGCGGTGATCCGCACCGACTGGCGCACCCGCCTGCGAGCGGGTGCCGCCTTCGCAGATCACCTGCTCTGCCACGCCGACTCGATCATCTCCGCCTGGCTGGACATCCGCCCGCTTCGCCACACGCTGGCCGACGCCGCCGGATGGTTGGGCCGCACCTGGCGCACCCACCTGGACGCCGCCCGAATCCGCCGACACGGCCCCGGCCGGGGCGTAATCGCTGTCGTCATCAACCACCCCAAGACCGAGGAGACCAACCGTGGCTGAAACCGAGCGTGGCGAACTCAAGCGCATCATGGCGGACCTGGAAGCGATCGAGTTCGAAACCGGCTCCGACATCCGCCGCTACCTGGAGACCACCCGCAAGCTCAGCCGGGCGATCTCGATGGAGCTGCTCTTCTCCGCCCAGGAGCTGGAGGCCGCACTCAAGGAGCTGCCGCCCGGATCGGGTGAGGGCCGTCTGGCCATGCGCAAGAAGGCCAAGTCGGTGTCCCGGCACCTGCGACGCGCTGCCGAGGCTCAGCAGCTCGTAGGCGCGCAGGCCACCCGCACCTGGGGCAGCCTGCATAAGCACTTCGAGTACCTGGTCAAGCGCAAGAAGAGCAAGAAGGTCCTGGACCTGGGGTCCTGACACCACCGAAGAACCTAGGGGGGCCGCCGGGGTGCGGCCCCCGACCCATCACACGAAGGAGAAGAAGATGGCTCGCAACGAGCTGGTGCGCGGCCGGGACTCTGAGGACACCCGGGATCGGCGGACCCACACCTTCGCTGACTACCTGCGGCCGTGGCTGGCCGCTCCCGCGCTGGTGCCCGCGGGCTTCCTCACGCACTGGATGTGGGGGGACCTGGGGCTGGGCACTGGTCTGGCGGCGGCCGCGATCGCTGCGGCTGGTGGGGTGGTCACCTACGCCGCCCACAAGCTCACTGGGGCGCGCACCTGGTACGCGCACCACATTTCCACCGCGATGACCGGCGGGGCCGCCGCGTGGCTCGCGCTCGCCACCGCGTTCGGTCCGGGTCGGCCGCTGATGGACATGCTGCTCATCGGAGGTTGGGCCGCCGCCGCGATCGCGAACGTGCACCTGTGGGCGCGCGCTCAGGGAGCCCTGGAGGATGGCGCACCGAAGTGGACGCGGCCCTCGTGGGTGAAGGTCTCCGAGAAGCTGGGGTTGCGGGGCGTGAAGATGCGCGTCACCAAGGAGACCGACACCATCACCACCGGACGCCTGGAGTTCGATGACGGCCGGACCGTGGAGGACGTGCAGCACCGACGCAAGGAGCTGGCCTCGATGTACCGCGTCGCGCCGGGCGCGGTGCGCATCACCGAACACCCTGAGCGGGCTGATTGGGGTGAGATCACCATCATCACCAAGAACGTGATGAAGGAGCTGGTCCCGTGGCCCGGCCTGGACCCGAAGCTGACCGGCGCCTCCATCGCGGACGCGCCGGTGGGACCGCTGGGGGTCTACGAGGACGGGATGCCGTTCGATGACGAGCTGGACGACCGGCACACCCTGACAGTGGGCATGTCCGGGTCCGGCAAGTCCGTCTACGGCAAGATCAAGCTGGTCTCGATCGCGGCCCGGCGGGACACCTTCGTGTGCGCGATCGACCTCTCCAAGGGCCGACAGACCCTCGGTCCTGTGGACCGTGCGATCGGGTGGACGGCCTTCGACAAGAAGTCGGCCAAAGCCATGCTGGCCGCGATCAAGCGCGCGGTCACCGCCCGCGCAGATCACCTGGGATCCAAGGGCCTGCCCGGGTGGACGAAGGGGTGCGGGCTGAGCTTCCTGCACATCCTGATCGAAGAGGCCGCCGACCTGGTGGACTTCGACGAGCTGGTGGAGCTGGGTCGGGCTGCCCGGTCCGCCGGAATCCACCTGGAGATCAGCCTCCAGCGCGCTACCTTCGGCAACATCGACACCGACGCTCGGGCGAACTTCGGTGACTCGATCTCCTTCGGAGTCAAGACCGATGGTGACGCGAGTTTCGCCCTGCCGGACTACGTGCTGGAGGCTGGCGCCGAACCGCAACGGTGGATGGCCAACCAGCCCGGGTCCGCCTACGCGGCGGTGCGCCGGGCTGAGGTCGAACGGCACGCCACGCCAATCAAGATGTTCGGCCCGCCGACCACGAGCAAGTCCGACGAGAACCTGGTGCTCACCCCAGCCGCTGAGTCGCTGCCAGACCAGGACAGCAAGCTCGACCCCATCACGCGGGCCGCGTTCGGCACCGTCTATGCCGAGTTCGTCGCCGCCCGCGTCGGCGCTCCGGTGGTGGCCACGGCCACGGCCGACGTGGAGGAGATCGAGGACCAGGAGCACGACGACAACGAGGACCTGGCCGTGGACGACGACCTGGAACCCATCGTGCTCACCACCCCGGACGACGACCCGGAGATCGTGGGTGACATCGACGCCGAAATCCCGCGCCTGGAGGACGACGAGGACTTCGTCCTGCCGACGCGGAAGAAGGGCACTAAGGCCAGCGCGGAAGAGGCCCGCGCCGCATTGGAGAGCCTGGTAGAGGAATGGGGGCCAGGCCGTGAGTTCGGTGCCTTCGAGGCCAAGACCGAGCTGCGAGAGATGGGGGTCGAACGCGGTAAGAGCTGGCTCTACGGCCAGCTTCGCCGCCTGGAGGATGACGGACGTCTGCGCCATGAGGACTCAGGCTCCTGGACGATCCTCGAAACCCGCGAACTGATCGACGCCTGATCAACTGCGTTCCAGACCCTGTCCAGACCCTGTCCAGACCCCGTTCCAAACCCGGTGTCCAAACCCCGTTCCAAACCGGTTTGGACACCCTCTGACCTGTAACACCACGCCGGGGCGTGCTCCCCAACCCAACGAGAGGACTTCCAGGATGACCAACACCGACCGCACGGGGAACCCCATCAACGAGTTCGGTGTCCCGACTGGCCCGATCGAGTCCGACCCCACCGCCGTCTACCACGCCGACGGCACCTTCAAGGGAGCCGATTCCCAGGAAGTCATCCTCCGCGACGCGCTGATGCGGGCCGGTGTCGAACTCGGCACGCACGACGAGCGCATCGTGGAGTGGTTCGCCCGATTCGGGGACTGGTCCACCTTCGCCACCGTGGTCTCCTGGATCGAGCGCGCCCGCCGGACGGAAGACGAGCTTCGCCCCGGCGGCACCCTCCGCCCGGTCGCCCCCGGGCAGTACCGGGTCTTCGCCGAGATGTACGCCGCCGACTTCGACAACGAGGACGACGAGACCCCGCGCCACGTCTGGTCGATCACGGAGCGGGCGGTAACCGAGATTCCCGCCGACAAGTGGACGACTCGACTTCTGGCCACTCTCAGCAAGCACAAGCGCTGACCCGAACCGCTGAGGTCCACCCCATCAGGGGTGGACCTTTTTGCGTTCGTAGACCCGAGTTCGACATCGACGACTTCCCCCAGGAGCTCACCGAGCACCGACCCTCATCGACGACCAGGAGCACGAACACCGAACCACCGAATGACCGACACACCCTTGCATTCCTCAAACGAGGACTCCAGCGATCAAACCTAGGCACTATCAGTGACCCAGGAACATCACACCTAGGCACCATCAGTGTTCGAGGGGAGGGCGCCGGCCGAATCGGCCGGCGGCCCCGGCGACCGAGCACGCGAGTCCGTCCCCCGCCGGCCGAATCCGGATGAGCGCAGGTATCCCCCGGGCGGTGCCCGGGAGATACAAAGGCTCACCGTGTCGCAGGGTCTGTCTGGGGGAGATCGCGGCGCACCATCCCCGCGTCCCCCGACGTGCGGGGGTTGCTCGCTCCGGCGGGGACGGCACCCCGCCCCGATGCAGTGGCGGGGGTGGTGCTGAGTTCAGTAACCACTGAATCCCGTAGTCCAGCAATCCCGTATCGCCTGGATTCCGTATCGGCGCGCTACGGTCGCCGGATGAGACTCTCCATCGCGTTCGCGAACACCAAACCTGGCACCTCGAAGACGACCAGCTCTGTCCTGCTTGCGTACGCACTGCACACGCAAGGCCACCGCGTCCTGCTCGCCGACGTCGACCCCGCCGGGTCCGCGCTCGCATGGAGCGACGCCGTCGGGGGCTTCCCCTTCGACGTCGTGGGTCTGCCGCGCACGAACCCCGGCGGCCGGTTGGCCGACTACGCCACCGGCGAGACCATCGCGATCGTGGACACCCCGCAGGCTGAAGACCACGGCCGCGAGGTTCGGTCCGTGCTGCGGGTGGCCGACGAGATCGTCATCCCGGTCGCCCCGTCCACGATCGAGATGGAGCGCACCTCCGCGATGACCGAGGTCCTGGAGGAAGCGCACGAGACCCGATCGACCCCGGCTCGGGTCGCGGTACTGCTGACCCGAGTGGTCGCCAACGCCAACTCCGGCGGGCAGGCCCGCGATGCCCTGACGGCCGCCGGACACGAGGTACTCGCCACCGAGGTCCCGCGCCGCGAGTTCTACGCACTCGCCTACGGCCAGAGTCCGACCCCGGCCGGGCTGGCCCCGTTCGAGGACCTGAGCAAGGAGCTGCTGACGCGAGCGGGGATCGCATGAGCGCGGCGAAGAAGCCGAACCCGTTCTCTCCGGCGGTCACCTCGCGGACACCGAAGCCGGACGGGGCCGCCGTGAAGCCGCGGGGAGCGACCGCGAAGAAGTCCGACCCTGTGCGGGTCACGATCGACCTCGACCCGGCCGACTACGCCCGGATGCGCAACGCGGTTCTGGAGGTCGGCGTCCAGGCTGACCGGCCGACCCTGCCGCACTCGGTGATGTGGCGGGCGCTGCTGGCCGAACTCGTCGACGATCCGACACTCGCGGCCCGCGTCGCGGAACGCGTCCGCGACGATCAGTGATCCCGTAATCCCGTATCTGAGGAATTCAGTAACGCAGGAACAGAATTCCCAGCTTGACGCTGTACAGCTGGGGATTCTGCGTAGTCGGGGAGTACCGCCATGGCCCCCGCCACCCGGCCAGCCATACCCCCCGCCCTCCTGGCTGGCGGGGGGTTGCTAACGCTCGATTCCTGCTCGTGGCCTACGCAGGGGCAGTCGGCATGCCCCCCGACTGGTGCCCCCAGAGCACTGGATCACTAAAAGTGCCTAGGTGTGTGGCTCTGTGATGGCCTCCGTTGGGGAATGCACGGGCGTGTATTCGTGGTCCTGGTGCTCGATGAAGTCGACTTCAGTCGACTTGGGTGCTGCCTTCGGGGTGGCCGTGAGGGTGCGAGGAACGAGCACGCTCTCGGGGGGTGGTGGTCCATCCCGTCATCCTTCGGCGCACGTAGTGCAAGCCCGCGGGCCGGTGGTCTGACACCGAGCGCAGCGAGGCTCGCGCCCGGAGGGTGTCGGGTGGACCGGGTGGAGGGGCCTGCCGACGAAGGAGGCCGGCGCCCGGAAGCCGCAGCCGCCCGGCGCCTGGAGGGTGTGTCGGACCGCTGGACCGTGGGCTAGGTCTTGACCGACGAAGGGTGACGGGATGGACCACCACCCCAACCCCGACCACAGCAGACCCGCGCTTGAGCGCGAGTCCCCGACCATCCTGGATTCCTGAGGCCCCCCGGAGGGTGCTTTTTCGTCGCGACGCCCAGGCCATCTGGCCTGGGCGTTTTTTGCGGCCTTCGGTGTGACTGGAGAGCACGAGGTGTGGATGTGCGCCTCCAGGCGGCCGGAGTGCGGCAGGATGGCCAGACATGACGAAGGGCCGGGAGTGGAGTCCCGGCCCGAAGTCATCAGAGTGATTCAGATGTATTCCGTTGTTCCGCTGGATGCGGGGTTGCCGCCCCATTTGCATCCGGCCTGACCCGACCGGTGATCGCCGGTCTAGATCGAGTTGCTGATGCATAGCGTACCCGTTTCGCCCGACGGGGCGAAGTCCTTCGCCCCCAAGTCCCGCTCTGCCGCACATGCCGTGCCTGCTGAGCCCACTTCCCACGAGCGCCTAGGTACCAGGGGGACAGTGTTTCCCCCCCCCTCCCCTGGGGCCTCTCCCGTACCGGACAGGACCAGCGGTTTCATTAAGCAGACGCTGGCCGAAGACCGTGCGGCGGAGCGCAAGGCTGAGCGGTTCGCTAACCGCCGCCTCCTCTGGAAGCTGAGCGGTGAGAAGTCGGTCCAGGCGTGCGGCCGTGGTGTGGTCGACTCCGCTCTCGGGGTTGCGATCAAGCGCCGGGCGAATACCGCCTACGTGTCCGGTGTCACCCGCTGCGGTGCGATCTGGCTCGACCCGGTGTGCTCCGCAAAGATCCGGGCGGAGCGCGCAACTGAGATTGCGGACGGCCTGGTGCGCCACATCAAGGCGGGCGGGACCGCGTACATGGTCACGCTCACCGTGCAGCACCACAAGCGCCACGCTCTCGCAGACCTCCTCGAAGCACTCAAGAGCGCGTTCAAGGCGCTTCTGAGCGGTTCGCAGTGGGCGGGGGACCCTAAGCGCGGGAGGCAGGGCGAGAAAGCGCGCATGGGTGTCCTGGGGATCATCCGCAGCATCGAGGTGACCGTGGGCATGAAGCGCCACGGCTGGCACCCGCACATCCACGTCCTGATGCTCATGGGCGCCTGTCAGACCCCGCGCCCCTCGATCCCCCGGAAGCAGATCAAGGACCCGGACACCGGGCTCATGGTGCCGAACCCCGCCCGTGAGGGATGGGTCAAGCCCGAGTGGGATCCGACCCCCATCAGCTACTTCGAGGTTCCCGACCCGACCTGGGACCGGGACGGCATGGACGCCCAGGAGCTGAAGACCGTCGCCGACTTCGAACGGATGCAGGAGCGCTGGACTCGGGTCTGGGAGCGGTGGACGGCTAAGGCCGGGTTCCGCGCGTCGGCCAAGCACGGCGTGAAGTGGGACCGGGTCGAAACCGTCCGCAACGCTGAGGGCCTGGGGGAGTACCTCGCCAAGACGCAGGACGGGAAGAACGTCGGCGCTGAGGTCGCCCGCGGGGACATGAAGTCGGCCAAGGGCAAGGGCAACATGACGCCCTTCGAACTGCTGACCCGCTACCGCCAGCTTCGGAACATGACCGCTGAGCAGATGGAAGGACTCGCGGCCGCCGGGCTGCCGGTCGACAAGGAGCTGGGGCTCATCGCGAAGACGTGGGAGGAGTACGAGAAGGCGACTAAGGGCCGCCGCGCAATGGAGTGGTCGCCTGGACTGCGTGCCGCGCTCGGTCTCGGCGCTGATGAAGACGAACCGACCGATGAAGAGATCGTCGCCCAGGACGAACACGGCGACGCGGCCGCGCACCTGTCGACGTCGGCGTGGGGGAGGATCTGCCGTCTGGGGATGGACTACAAGGTGCTCCGCGCGGTGGAGACGGGCGGACTCGCCGAACTCGCGGTACTGCTGGCGAAGGTCGGGCTGTCGGCGGAGACGGCGCAGGAGTGGGTTGATCAGGAGCGGACTCTGCTGCCGCACCGGGGTAAGCGCCCCGAAGTTGAGGTCATCCGGGCGTAGGAACGCAGAAGG